>DAIRDY010000004.1:17166-34177 GCA_036795935.1 Moraxellaceae bacterium
GAGCAGCAACGAAAAAGCCCGGGGGATACCCGGGCTTTGTTCGATTGATGGCGGAGAAGGGGGGATTCGAACCCCCGAGGGGCTTTTGGCCCCTACTCCCTTAGCAGGGGAGCACCTTCGGCCTCTCGGTCACCTCTCCGCAAGAGCGCGCAATCATACCCATGTGACCCCGGCTTGAAAAGAGACTTTTCAGTGCTGGCAGCAACATCGGTATGGCAAATTTCCTACACGAACTCGGGCCATTGCCGGCATACGCCGGACCGGGCAACACCGATACTGTGTTCACGGCGCAAGGATGCGACCAAGGATTGGTCGGTAGCCGTCAGGAAGAGTCAGAAGGATCTGACAATGCAAAACCGAGACGCTTTCAGGGAGAAACGTCTCGGTTTTCTTTTTGTGGCACAGGCGTCCGCCTGCCCGGCCATCGCAACACGCAGGTATCAGTCGTTGAGATCCTGCTGGTCGCCCGATTTCTCGCGCTGGATGCGCTGGTAGATCTCTTCGCGGTGCACCGCCACTTCCTTCGGGGCATTCACGCCGATACGCACCTGGTTGCCTTTCACGCCCAGTACGGTCACGGTGACTTCGTCCCCCACCATCAGGGTTTCTCCCACGCGGCGAGTCAGAATCAGCATCACTATCTCCTTGAGAGGTTACCGGCCCGCCCGAGTGGGGCGAGCCGGAATCAGTATTGACCACAGGGGGTCATAAATCAAAAACGCCTAACGACAGGGCTTATCTGGGGCGATCGTACCAGAATGCAAGCCCCGCCTTGTGGGACGATGGTGATCAGGCGCCGGGCTGGTCCAGACCAAAGGCGGTGTGCAGGGCGCGAACGGCCAACTCCAGGTACTTCTCCTCGACCACCACGGAAATCTTGATTTCCGAGGTCGAGATCATCTGGATGTTGATGTTCTCCTTGGCCAGGGTACCGAACATCTGGCTTGCCACGCCGGCATGCGAACGCATGCCCACGCCGACCAGGGACACCTTGCAGATCTTGTCGTCGCCGGTCACTTCACGGGCACCGATTTCTGCCGCGACCTTTTCCAGCACGGCCAGCGCCTTTTTCTGCTCGCCACGGGCAACAGTGAACGTAAAGTCGGTGGTGTTATCGGCCGCCACGTTCTGCACGATCATGTCGACTTCGATGTTGGCCTCGCCGATCGGCCCCAGGATGCGAAAGGCAATGCCCGGGGTGTCGGGCACGCCGCGCACGGTGATCTTGGCTTCGTCGCGATTGAAGGCGATACCGGAGATAACGGGCTGTTCCATGGTTTCCTCGTCAACAGTGATCAGGGTGCCCGCGCCTTCATCGGTGAAGCTCGAGAGCACGCGGAGCGGCACATTGTATTTGCCGGCAAATTCAACGGAGCGGATCTGCAGGACCTTGGAGCCCAGCGACGCCATTTCCAGCATTTCCTCGAAGGTGATGCGATCCAGGCGCCGGGCCTGCGGCACCACGCGCGGGTCGGTGGTGTAGACGCCGTCGACATCGGTATAGATCTGGCACTCGTCGGCCTTGAGGGCTGCCGCCAGCGCCACCCCGGTCGTGTCGGAACCGCCGCGCCCCAGCGTGGTGATGTTGCCGTCGGCATCCACCCCCTGGAAGCCGGCCACCACCACCACGCGACGCTGCGCCAGGTCAGCGCGCATCCGGGCATCGTCAATCGCCTCGATACGGGCCTTGGTGTAGGCACTGTCGGTGCGGATGGCCACCTGGGCTCCGGTGTAGGAGCGGGCATCGACACCGATCTTCTTCAGCGCCATGGAGAGCAGCGCAATCGTCACCTGCTCGCCGGTGGACACCATGACGTCCAGTTCGCGCGGATCGGGCTCGGGACTGATGGCACGGGCGAGCGCAATCAGGCGATTGGTTTCGCCACTCATGGCCGACACCACAACCACGATGTCATGTCCCTGGGCGTGCCAGCGCTTGACGCGCGCGGCCACCGCCTCGATGCGCTCGGGCGAGCCCACCGAGGTACCACCGTATTTCTGAACAATCAGAGCCATTTCTGTCTTTTCCTCAGCGCCCGAAGGCGCACTCACCTTGTCCGGCGTGCGGCCTCAGAGCCGTTCCGCCACAAAACCCTGCACCGACTGCAACGCCTCCGGCAGCTTGCCGGCATCACTGCCGCCGGCCTGCGCCATGTCCGGGCGGCCACCGCCCTTGCCGCCCACCTGCTGGGCAACAAAATTCACCAGTTCACCGGCTTTCACCTTGCCCGTGAGATCGGTGCTGACACCGACCACCAGACTGACCTTGCCCTCGGCCACGGCCGCCAGCACAACCACGCTGCTCCCCAGCTTGTTGCGCAACTGGTCCATGGTGTCGCGCAACGACTTGGGATCAACGCCGTCGAGACGTGCCGCCAGCACCTTGGCCGCACCAATCGTGGTCGCGCTGTTCAGCAGTTCGTCGCCGGCGGACGCCGCGAGCTTCATCTTCAGGCGCTCCAGTTCCTTTTCCAGCTCGCGGTTGCGTTCCGCCAGCTGGCGGACCTTGTCGGCCGCCTGGGCCTGGGGTGCACGCACCACGGCGGCCACATCGGCCAGCACCTGCTCCTGGGCCGCAACATGCGCCAGCGCACCAACACCCGTCATGGCCTCGATGCGGCGCACACCGGCCGCCACCCCGCCCTCGCTCGTGATCTTGAACAGGCCGATGTCACCGGTACGGGCCACATGCGTGCCTCCGCACAGCTCGATGGAGAAGCCCGGCGTGCCCATGCTGAGCACACGCACGGTGTCGCCGTACTTTTCGCCGAACAAGGCCATCGCTCCCTTCTTGCGGGCATCATCGATGGCCATGAGCTCGGTCTCGACCGGCGCATTGGCAAGAACCTGTGCATTCACCAGCGCCTCGATGGCCGCCAGTTGCTCAGCAGTAATGGCCTCAGGCTGCGAAAAGTCGAAACGCAGGTAGTCGGCGCAGACCAGCGACCCCTTCTGCTGCACATGCGCGCCGAGAATCTGGCGCAAGGCAGCATGCATCAGGTGCGTGGCGGAGTGGTTGCGACGTGTGGCATCGCGCAAGCCGGCATCGACCTCGGCCGACACTTCATCACCGACACAGAGGCGACCGCGCGTCACCACCCCGTGATGCAGATGGGCGCCACCGGCCTTGGTCGTGTCGCGAACCTCAAAACGCAGATGGGCGCCATCGAGATAGCCGGTATCACCCACCTGGCCACCCGACTCGCCATAGAACGGCGTGCGGTCGAGGACCGCAACGCCCTGCTCGCCTTCGTTGAGCTCATCCACTTTTTCCGCACCGCGGAACAGCGCGATGACGCGACCGCCGCCGCGCGTGCCTTCATAACCGGTGAAAAGTGTTTCGGCATCGACCTTGATCAGTGCGTTGTAATCAAGATCAAACTTGCCTGCCTCCTGCGATCGGCTGCGCTGCTCCTGCATCGCCTGCTCGAAGCCGGCCATGTCGAGGGCCAGACCGCGCTCACGAGCAATGTCGCCGGTCAGGTCATCAGGGAAGCCGTAGGTGTCATAGAGCTTGAACACGACGCGCCCGGGAATGACGCCATCCTTAATCCCGGCCAACTCCTGCTCAAGCAGCTTGAGGCCCTGCTCCAGCGTCTTCGCAAACTGCTCTTCTTCGTTTTTGAGCGCACGCTCGATGACGGCTTGCTGGGCTTTCAGCTCCGGATAGGCCTCACCCATTTCAGCGACCAAAGCCGCCACGATCTTGTAGAAAAACGCGCCGGACGCGCCGAGCTTGTTGCCGTGGCGGCAGGCACGGCGAATGATGCGGCGCAGCACATAGCCACGCCCCTCGTTGGAGGGCAGGACACCGTCGGCAATCAGGAAGGAGCAGGAGCGGATGTGGTCGGCGACCACCTTGAGCGAGGCCTGACCTTCATTAGGACAGCCAATCGCGGCAGCAGCGGCATCCAGCAGACTCTGGAACAGATCGATCTCGTAATTCGCATGCACATGCTGCATGACAGCCGAAATGCGCTCGAGGCCCATTCCCGTATCCACTGAGGGCGCCGGCAGCGGATGCAGCACGCCGTCCGCCGTCCGGTTGAACTGCATGAAGACGTTGTTCCAGATCTCGATGTAGCGGTCGCCGTCTTCGTCGGGCGAACCCGGAGGCCCCCCCGCCACGTCCGGACCGTGGTCATAGAAAATTTCAGTACAAGGTCCGCAGGGCCCAGTGTCGCCCATGGCCCAGAAATTGTCGGACGCGTATTTGGCGCCCTTGTTGTCGCCGATACGGATGATGCGCTCGGCCGGCACGCCGATTTCATCCTTCCACAGCGCATAGGCCTCATCGTCGGTCGCATAGACCGTCACCCAGAGCTTCCCGGTCGGGATGCCGAGCCACTTCGGCGAGGTCAGGAACTCCCAGGCGTAGGCAATTGCATCGCGCTTGAAGTAGTCGCCAAAGCTGAAGTTGCCCAGCATCTCGAAAAACGTGTGGTGGCGCGCCGTATAGCCGACATTCTCGAGGTCGTTGTGCTTGCCGCCGGCACGCACGCACTTCTGCGAAGACACGGCGCGGGTATAGGCGCGCTTGTCGAGCCCAAGGAAACAGTCCTTGAACTGGTTCATGCCGGCATTGGTGAACAGCAGCGTCGGATCGTTCGCCGGCACCAGCGAACTGGAGGCCACGCGGGTGTGACCCTTTTCTTCAAAGAAACGGAGAAAGGCTTCGCGGATGGCGGCGCTTTTCATGCGGAACTCCGGGCAGAGTCTCCCGGACTGGCGACATGCAGCGGGACAGACGACTGGAAAGGTGCCCGAGTATACCGGCACAAGCGCCTGATTCGTAGGGGAAAAACGGGGGAAAGACAGCCCGGAAGCAGGCCCGGCGGGGCTTAGTCGGGCTCACAGCCGCCGCCCAGCGCCTGCCGGATCTGCTCGCCACTGAAACCCCGGTATTGCAGGAAGCGCATCTGGCGCGCGCGCTCCCGGGCATCGGCCGGCGGCGCCTCCCCGAAACGGCGGCGACGCAGCTCGGTCGCGCTGGCGCGCCAGTCAGTGTCCGCCGCCTCCAGCGCCGCGACTGCCAGCGCCGGATCTACCCCGCGCTGGCGCAACTCGGCCGCAATCACTCGCGGCCCCTGGCCGCGGAGCACGCGGCTGCGCACAAAGGCCTCGGCAAAACGGCTGTCGGACTGCAGGTTACGGTCCTCCAGCTCCTGCAGCACCAAGGCTATCTGTCCGACATCCGCCCCGGTTGCCCGCAAACGCTCTTCCAGCTCGGCCCGCGAGTGCTCGCGCCGGGCCAACAGGGCAAACGCCCGGCCGCGCAGCGAGTCCAGCGAGGGCGGCTCGACACCTTCGCCGGCATCCGTGCGTGGCCGGCGGCGCCGCTCAGGCATCGACATCGTCGTAGGCATCGAGGCCGTAGTCTTCCTCCGCCGCCACCGGTGCCACCTCGCCGATCAGCTGGTCGCGGATCTGGCGCTCGATGTCCTGGGCCACCGCCGGGTTTTCCTCCAGATACTTGCAGGCATTGGCCTTGCCCTGACCGATCTTGTTGCCCTGGTAGGCGTACCAGGCACCGGACTTGTCGACAAGCCCGAGCTTGACCCCAAGGTCGACAATCTCGCCCAGACGATTGATGCCCTGGCCATACATGATCTGGAACTCGGCCTCCTTGAAGGGCGGCGCCACCTTGTTCTTGACCACCTTGACGCGGGTTTCGGAGCCGACGACTTCCTCGCCCTCCTTCACCGCGCCGGTACGGCGGATGTCCATGCGCACCGAGGCATAGAACTTGAGCGCATTGCCGCCGGTGGTGGTTTCCGGGTTGCCGAACATGACACCGATCTTCATGCGGATCTGGTTGATGAAGATGACCAGCGTGTTGGAGCGCTTGATGTTGCCGGTGATCTTGCGCAAGGCCTGGGACATGAGGCGGGCCTGCAGGCCCATGTGCGAGTCACCCATCTCGCCCTCGATTTCGGCACGCGGGGTCAGTGCCGCCACGGAGTCGACGACGATGACGTCAACCGCACTGGAGCGCACCAGCATGTCGGTGATTTCCAGTGCCTGCTCGCCGGTATCGGGCTGCGAGACCAGCAGGTCCTCGACATTCACGCCGAGCTTGGCGGCATAAGAAGGATCCAGCGCATGCTCGGCGTCCACAAAAGCGGCGGTACCGCCGGCACGCTGGCAGGCGGCAATGACCTGCAGGGTCAGCGTGGTCTTGCCCGAGGATTCCGGACCGTAGATCTCGACGATGCGGCCGCGCGGCAGGCCACCGATGCCAAGGGCGATGTCGAGGCCCAGCGAGCCGGTGGAGATGGACGGGATGGCACCAGAGGCCGGGTGGTCGCCCAAGCGCATCACGGAGCCCTTGCCGAACTGCTTCTCGATCTGGGAAAGGGCGGCGGCCAGTGCCTTCTGCTTGTTTGCGTCCATCGTTCGCATCCTCTTCGATTTAATGTGTGGGTCGTTTCGTCAGGGGCAGGCTGTACATAGAAACAGGCTGTTCATGTGTACAGTATGCTGGCACAGTGCGCGCGGGCTGGCAACACCCCGCACTCACCCCGCCGTTTTTTCGATCAGGGCCAGCAGGCCGGCCAGTGCCTGCACAACGGTCTGCTCGCGCACGGCGGCACGATCGCCGGCAAACAGGCAGCGCGCGGCATGCACGCTCCCGGCACCGGCCCAGGCCAGCCAGACGGTGCCTACCGGCTTGTCAGGGCTGCCGCCATCAGGGCCGGCCACGCCACTGACCGCCACCGCCCAGTCGGTCCCGGCCCGCGCACGGGCGCCTTCGGCCATGGCGCGCACCACGGCCTCGCTGACGGCCCCGTCACTGCGGATGACCTCAGGCGACACCCCCAGCTCCACCGCCTTGGCACGATTGGAATACGTCACCCAGCCGCGCTCGAACCACGCGGAGCTGCCGGCAATGCGCGTCACGGCCTCGGCAATGCCGCCACCGGTGCAGGACTCCGCGGTGGCCAATGTGGCCTGGCCCGTCTTGAGGGCGGCGCCGACGCGGGCGGCAAGTTCGGTAATGGCATCAGTCATGGCAGCGCCGGCAGGCAACACGGGAAGGCGCACGATACCCGGAGCCGATAGCGGCAGCCAGTCGACAGCGACGCGCGCACGATGCCGACATTGCCCCGGCACTGGCCCGGAACTTCGCCACTTCGTATCATCCGCCGCCTGCCCACCAGAGCCTTTTCCATGAGCACGGACAGCCTGAGCGACCACACGCCAATGATGCAGCAATACCTGCGCATCAAGGCCGAACACCCGCATGAACTGGTGTTCTACCGCATGGGCGACTTCTACGAGCTGTTCTTCGACGACGCCGTAAAGGCCGCACGCCTGCTGGACATCACGCTGACCGCGCGCGGCAAGTCCGGCGGCAAGCCCATCGCCATGGCCGGCATCCCCTTCCATGCCGCCGAGTCCTATCTCGGCAAGCTCACCCGCCTCGGCGAATCGGTGGTGATCTGCGAGCAGATCGGCGACCCGGCCACCAGCAAGGGGCCGGTGGAGCGCGCGGTGGCCCGCATCGTCACCCCGGGCACGGTCAGCGACGAAGCCTTCCTCGACGAGCGCCAGGACACCCTGCTCTGCGCCATACACCATGAGGGCGAGCGCTTCGGTCTCGCCAGCCTGGACATCGCCAGCGGCCGCTTCAGCGTGCAGGAGCCGGCCGACAGCGGCGTGCTGGCCGCCGAGCTGGCGCGCCTGAACCCGGCCGAGCTGCTGATCGCCGAAGACAGTCCGCTCGCCGAGCTGGTCAGCGAGCGCCGCGGCCTGCGCCGCCGCCTGCCCTGGGAGTTCGACAGCGACGCCGCCCGGCGTGCGCTCTGCCAGCAATTCCAGGTGCAGGACCTGCAAGGTTTTGGCTGCCACGGCATGACGGCCGGCATTGCCGCCGCCGGCGCCCTGCTCGGTTATGCGCGCGACACCCAGCGCACCGCGCTGCCGCATCTGCGCGGCCTGCGCGTGGAGTCGGCGGACACCGTGCTGCAACTGGATCCGGCCACCCGCCGCAATCTCGAGCTCACGCAAAACCTGAATGGCGAATTCGAGCACTCGCTGGCCTGGGTGCTGGACCGCTGTGTCACCGCCATGGGCAGCCGCATGCTGCGGCGCTGGCTGCACCAGCCGCTGCGGGAGCGCCTGGTGCTGCTGCACCGGCAAGAGGCCGTGACCGAGCTGAAAACCAATTACCGCTTCGAACCGCTGCAGGAAGTGCTGCGCGATGTCGGCGATGTCGAACGCATTCTCGCCCGCGTCGCGCTGAAGTCGGCACGCCCGCGCGACCTGTCCCGCCTGCGCGACACCCTCGCCCTGCTGCCGCAGCTGCAGGCCGACCTGCGTGCCTTCACGGCGCCGCACCTGCAGGTGCTGGCTCGCCAGATCAGCGAATACCCCGCACTCTGCGACCTGCTGACACGCGCCGTCATCGAAACACCGCCCGTGGTCATGCGTGAGGGCGGCGTGATTGCGCCGGGCTTCGATGCCGAACTCGATGAATTGCGCGCCATCAGCGCCAACGCCGGCGACTACCTGCTGCAGCTCGAGCAGCGCGAGCGCGAAACCACCGGCATCCCGACGCTCAAGGTCGGCTACAACCGCGTCAGCGGCTACTACATCGAGCTCACGCGCGCGCAGGCGGAAAATGCACCAGCCCATTTCATCCGCCGGCAGACGCTGAAGAATGCCGAACGCTTCATCACGCCCGAGCTGAAAGCCTTCGAGGACAAGGCGCTGTCGGCCTCGTCACGCGCGCTGGCGCGCGAGAAGGCGATTTATGAAGAGCTGCTGGAGCGCCTGATCGGCGACATCGCGGCACTGCAGCAAACCGGCGAGAGCCTGGCGGAACTGGATGTGCTGGCCACCTTTGCCGAGCGTGCCTGCGCACTGAACCTTGCCTGTCCGGAGCTGGTGGACGCGCCCGGCATCCACATCGACGCCGGCCGCCATCCGGTGGTGGAACAGGTGCTGGATGCACCCTTCACGCCGAACTCGGTGACGCTCACACCGACGCGGCGCATGCTGGTCATCACCGGCCCCAACATGGGCGGCAAATCCACCTTCATGCGCCAGACCGCACTGATCGTGCTGCTGGCGCATGTCGGCTGCTTTGTGCCCGCCAGCGCCGCCCGCATCGGCCCCACCGACCGCATCTTCACGCGCATCGGCTCCAGCGACGACCTTGCTGGCGGCCGCTCGACCTTCATGGTGGAAATGACGGAAACCGCGAACATCCTGCACAACGCCACGGCGCAAAGCCTGGTGCTGATGGATGAGGTGGGGCGCGGCACCAGCACCTTCGACGGCCTGTCGCTGGCCTGGGCCGCCGCCGATTACCTCGCCCGCGAATTGCGCGCGCTGACACTGTTCGCCACCCACTATTTCGAGCTCACGGCACTGCCCGAACACAGCGAAGGCGTGGTCAACGTGCACCTGGCCGCGGCCGAGCACGGCGACCGCATCCTGTTCCTGCATGCCGTGCAGGAGGGGCCGGCCAGCCAGAGCTACGGCCTGCAGGTGGCCCAGCTCGCCGGCATCCCGGCACCGGTCATCCAGGCCGCGCGGCACAAGCTGGCTCAGCTGGAAAACCAGGAGGTGCGCCAGCAGCTGGTCAGCGTGCCGCTGACCCAGCCCCTGCAGAACGACCTGTTCACCAGCGGCCCGGGACCCGCCGAGCGCCGCCTGGCCGAGCTCAACCCGGACGAGATGAGCCCGAAAGACGCGCTGGACGCCCTGTATGCACTCAAGAAGCTGCTGTAATCACTGGCAAAAACGCCGGATTAGAGCTTTTACTCCAATTGCCAGCCCCGGGGCCAGCCAGTAGACTAGGCGCCGTTTTTGCCCCGCCGCAAGCCCAGCCGAGGTAGTCAAGCATGACCTTTGTCGTCACCGAAAACTGTATCAAGTGCAAGTATCAGGACTGCGTTGAAGTCTGCCCGGTGGACTGTTTCTACGAAGGCCCCAACTTCCTGGTAATCCACCCGGACGAGTGCATCGACTGCGCCCTCTGCGAACCGGAATGCCCGGCCAACGCCATCTTCTCCGAAGACGAAGTCCCGGCCGACCAGAAGGAATTCACCAAGCTCAACGCCGAGCTGGCCGAAATCTGGCCCAACATCACCCAGAAGGGCGACGCTCCGGCCGACGCCAAGGAATGGGACGGCAAACCCGGCAAGCTCGCCCTGCTCGAGCGCTGATGCCGCGACCAGCAAAAAAGGCAGCCCAAGGGCTGCCTTTTTTGTTTCTGCGCTCGCCCGCCGGGAACGGAGGGCAAATCGCAGGCAAATAAAAAGGGGCGGTAGACCGCCCCTCGACCAGATCAGAAGCTCCCTGCCCGCTGACCTGCTACTTCCCTGTTTCCCGTCCTTTGGCAAGCCGTCTTGGCCTGAATCCCTGTCCCGTCGCC
The DNA here is from genome assembly GCA_036795935.1 of Moraxellaceae bacterium. Taxonomy (GTDB): domain Bacteria; phylum Pseudomonadota; class Gammaproteobacteria; order Pseudomonadales; family Moraxellaceae; genus UBA2031. The sequence goes on from DAIRDY010000004.1 coordinate 27,551, forward strand.
GCCATGCGACAGGAGTGATACTAGCCATCCGCTCCTTGTGCTCAAGAGGGGTGGAAGGCTGTCCCGACCGAAGCCTCGGCGCAGCCACGGATAACATCTCCAATAAAATCATTGACATACGCCTCGCATAACGCCTTCACGGCGTCTATGCGGACAATCCGGCACTGCAAAAACGCACAGGCCGTGTGCGATATCTCGCACACGGCCTGTGGCGTATTTCCCGAGAGACACCCCGGGTTACATCATCGATTGCTGGTAGTTCTGCAGGCCGACACGCTGGATGAGCTCAAGCTGGGTCTCCAGCCAGTCGATATGTTCTTCCTCGCTCTCAAGAATGTCCTCGAACAGCTCGCGTGAGCCGTAGTCACCCACCTGCTCGCAGTGCGCAATGGCCGCCTTGAGGTCGGGATGCGCCTGCATCTCCAGCTTGAGGTCGCAGCGCAGGATTTCCTCGACGTTCTCGCCGATGTAGATCTTGTGCAGGTCCTGCAGGTTGGGCAGGCCTTCAAGGAAAAGAATGCGCTCGATGAGCCGGTCCGCATGCTTCATCTCGTCGATGGACTCGTGGTACTCGTGCTCGTCCAGCTTCTTCAGGCCCCAGTTCTTGAACATGCGGGCATGCAGGAAATACTGGTTGATGGCGGTCAGCTCGTTGACCAGCACCTTGTTGAGGTAGGCAATAACCTGTGCGTCGCCTTTCATGGCCCGCTCCTTGTGCAATGCAGGAATCCGGGGCCCAGCTTAGCAGAGGGGGAAAGAGGAAGGACAGGCTGGCCGCCGGGCCAAGCAGCGCCGCATGCGAGGGGAGAGGCAGTCAAGCCACTACGGGGATGGCCATCGCCTGCTCGCCGAGGGCGTCGTTGAGCACCTCGCGGGCAGTCAGCGCACAGCGGCCGCACTGGGTGGCCACCTCCAGCGTATTGCGCAGGTCGCGCATGGTGCAGCAGCCCTGGGCCACGGCCTCGCGGATATCACCATCAGTCACGGCACGGCAGACACAGACATACATGCAGGCAGGTTCCGGCAATCAGATCTTGATGAGAATGATTATCGTCATTGCGCTAACTGTCAACAACAGCCCGTCGCCAGCCCGCGCCCTGCCCGGCAGGAGCGCGGGCAAAAAAAAGCCCGCTTCATGCGGGCTTAACAGGGGTTCACCAAATACTGCCAATTGAGGAGTCCGACACCACAGGAGACCTGCGGTACAAGGGCATGATGCCCACGCCGCCCGCTGTCGTCTGTTGGGCCGCTGTGCGCCGGCTGTTACAGCGTGTTATCCGCGCAACTCGCGCGCGGCATGCCGCGTCGACTGGCGCACCGGCCAGCGGAAAGTGAAGCGGGCCCCCTTGAGGGTCGGGCTCTGGTCCACCACCACCGAACCGCCATGCCAGAAGGCGATGCGCTGCACGATGGACAGACCAAGACCGTAACCGCCAGAGGCCCGAGTACGGCTGTCATCCAGGCGGGAAAACGGCTCGAAGATGCGCTCGCGATCTTTCTCCGGCACCCCGGGGCCGTCGTCCTCGACACAGCACCAGGCACGGTTGCCGTCGATGCCGCCGGACAGGCGCACGCGCGAACGTGCATAACGGACGGCATTGCCGGCCAGGTTCTGCAGCACGCGGTGCAGGTAGCGCAACTCGGCCTCAACGCGCACATCGCTGCCCGCCTCGAGCACCTCGATGACATGCCCGGTGTTCAGGGCTTGCGTTTCATGCGCCACGCGCTGCAGCAGGTCGCGCAGCAGCAGGGTTTCGAAGCGCAACGACGGCGTACCCTGCTCGAGCTTGGCATAGGTCAGGATTTCGTCGATGAGCTGGTTGAGCTGCTCCACGTCCTGGTCGAGCAGATGCAACTGGTCATGGCGCTGGGCGATGTCGTCGGTGTCGGCCAGCATTTCCATGCCGAAACGCAGGCGCGCCACCGGCGTGCGCAGCTCGTGCGATACCGCCCGCGTCATCTCGCGCTGCGAATCGATCAAGCGCTGGATGTGCTCGGCCATGCCGTTGAAGGCATGCGCCAGCTGGCTCACCTCGTCGGTGCCCTGTACCTGCACACGCGCCGAGAGGTCGCCGCCACGGATGCGACGCACCACGGTTTCCATTTTCTTGAGCTGGCGCTCGAGCGGATGAATGATGAAATAGGCCGCCACGGTGATCATGGCCAGCGCGGCAATCGCCACCATGATGACCAGCTGCACCGGCATCCAGTCGAAGAGGTACATCGGCCCCATCACCAGCACGCGCTCGCCGTCAGGCATCGGCGCCACGATGCGCACCGAGGAATTGCGCGTGCCGGAGCCCTCTTTCAGCATCAGCACCACCTCGTTGCGGCGGATGCGCAGGTGCTGGTCGCGGTCCAGTCCGGCCTTGGCCAGCGGCATCAGGATCACCGGATAGCTGAAATAACGCTGCAGCTCCTGCATGCGGCGCTCCTCGCGCCCGGGGTACTGCTCCAGCTCCTCCAGGAAGAACACGGCCATGGCCTTGGCCTGCTGCTCCGAAACCTTGGACATGCGGGTCTTGATGTACAGCTCCTCGACACCGGGCACGCGTGAATAGATGTCGGCGTGGTTGTGCTCCTCGGACAGGCGCACCAGCGCGCGGCCACGCCCCATGCGCTCGCGCTCGTCGCTGCTGAACCCCTCCTTGTCGGGGCCGACAACGCTGATCGGGGAGTCCATCAGGCGGCCGGCCTCGATCAGCCAGTCGGCACGGGCCTCGCCCTCCTGGCGCGAAACGCCGAGGGCGATCAGGCGGAACACGCCGGTGGCCATGCCCTCACGGTAGCTGTCGGCACGCTGGGCATTGATGGCCTGCACGAAGAGATAGGCGCAAAGCGCCACCGCCATGATCACCAGCAGGATGCCGCCGTAGATGCGTATGAAGATGCTGCTGGGCATGACGTGACGCCTTGGAGGGGCCGACGGGCCCCGGACTTCAGCTGGATTCCTTGACGAAGAGGTAGCCCTTGCTGCGCACGGTCTTGATCCGGCGCGGGTTTTCCGGGTCATCGCCGATCTTGGGACGGATGCGCGAGATGCGCACATCGATGGAGCGGTCCTGGCCGTCGTATTCGATGCCGCGCAGCCGCTCGAAGATGTCCTCGCGGGACAGGATGCGGCCGGCATTCGAGGCCAGCAGCCACAGCAGGTCGTACTCGGCGCTGGTGAACTCGACCGGGTTGCCGTTGAGGATGACGGCGCGGGCGCCGTTGTCGATGACCAGCTCGCCGAAGTCCAGCTTCTGCTGCAGGTCATCCATGGACATGTCGGAGCGACGCATCAGGGCACGGATGCGGGCCAGCAGCACGCGCGGCTGCACCGGCTTGGCGACATAGTCGTCGGCCCCCATCTCGAGGCCCAGCACCTGGTCCATGTCCTCGGTACGGGCGGTGAGCATGAGGATGGGTTGCTGGAAGCCCTGGGCACGCACCTCGCGGCAGACACTGAGGCCGTCGGCCCCGGGCAGCATCAGGTCGAGCACCACCATGTCGGGCTGGTCCTCCATGATGCGGCGGATGGCGCGGTTGCCGTCCGACTCCACGCCGACCTCCAGGCCGTTGCGGATCAGGTACTCCTGGGTCAGTGAAGCCAGGCGGTCATCGTCTTCCACAATCAGCACACGCGGCAGCTTCTCGGCGCTCTGGGTCATGGCAAATTTCCTTCCTGCTCAAGTAGATAGTGGCGGATCATACGGCCTGTCCCCGAATCGCCCCAAGCGGGCATAACCAAATCCCAACAATCACTCCAGGGGCCGTGGCGGTTTGATGAGCATCCGATGAGCGCAACGTGACGCCCACCACAATATATTGTGTCCACACGCAGCCGCCCGCAAATCACCTGTCAGCCCGCGCCCGTGCTGGAACTGACCCCAGCTCCCCCACAGCTTATCCACAGCTTTTGCCGGCAAACGACAGCTTGCGGGGCTGCCACAAACGGCTTATCTTGTATCCCCACAGAGACACCGACACCATATGTAGCGTTGCCGGCCGGCAGCACACTTCCGCCCATTCCCGCACAGACACCATAAAAACAGGGGACGGAAGCTTAAGGGAACACCACAAAACGGCCGGTTTACAGGGAGTTGCAGAGCGCTCAGGCGCTCTGGTGGCCCGGGGAAGACACCACAAGATGTAGTGGCCAACCCCTCCCCACATACTCCCCTGCCAGGCCGCAACGCAGGCCGTCAGTCGTCTCGCTCCGCCACCTTCATCTTTCGCCAACGGGACGCATCATGCTCACGGAAACGACTCTTTCAGGCACCACCCCCGCCGCACCGGCACCGGCCGCCCCTGCCACCGACGTGCTCGCCACCGCTCCCGGCACGCTGCGCCTGATCAAGCGCAACGGCACCGTGGTGCCCTATGACGACAGCAAGATCGCCGTCGCCATCACCAAGGCCTTCCTGGCCGTCGAAGGCGGCACCGCTGCCGCCAGTGCGCGCATCCACGAAACCGTGGCCCAGCTCACCGCCATGGTCTCCAGCACCTTCAAGCGCCGCATGCCTACCGGCGGCACCGTGCACATCGAGGAGATCCAGGACCAGGTGGAACTGGCGCTGATGCGCTCCGGCGAGCAGAAGATCGCCCGTGCCTATGTGCTCTACCGCGAAGAGCGTGCCCGTGCCCGCGAAACCACCCAGCCGGCTGCGGCCGCCCGCGCGCAGACCTCGCTGCAGGTCATCGATGCCCACGGCCAGCGCAAGCCGCTCGACATTGCCCGCCTCGAGGCACTGGTCAGCAATGCCTGCGAAGGCCTGCAGGGCGTGGATGCCGCCGCCATCGTCGAAGACACGCTGAAGAATCTTTACGACGGCGTGCAGGAGTCCGACATCAACACCACGCTGGTGATGTGCGCACGCGTGATGATCGAGCAGGAGCCGAATTACACCTATGTGACCTCGCGCCTGCTGATGGACCAGCTGCGCGCCGAAGCCCTGTCCTTCCTGGGCGTGGCCGAGACGGCCACCCAGGGCGACATGGCGCGCCACTATCCGGAAGCGCTCAAGCGCTACATTGCCCGCGGCATCGAGCTGGAACTGCTGGCGCCGGAACTGGCCCAGTTCGACCTCGCCCGCCTGGGTGCCGCACTCAAGCCGGAACGTGATTTCCAGTTCACCTATCTCGGCCTGCAGACGCTGTACGACCGCTACTTCATCCACAGCAACGACATCCGCTTCGAGCTGCCGCAGGTGTTCTTCATGCGCGTGGCCATGGGCCTTGCCGTGCAGGAAAAGGACAAGGAAGCGCGCGCCATCGAGTTCTACGACCTGATGTCGAGCTTCGACTACATGGCCTCGACGCCGACGCTGTTCAACGCCGGCACGCTGCGTCCGCAGCTCTCCAGCTGCTACCTGACCACCGTGCCCGACGACCTCGAAGGCATCTTCGGCGCCATCCGCGACAACGCCATGCTCTCCAAGTGGGCGGGCGGCCTCGGCAATGACTGGACGCCGGTGCGCGCCCTCGGCACCTACATCAAGGGCACCAACGGCAAGAGCCAGGGCGTCGTGCCCTTCCTCAAGGTGGCCAACGACACCGCCGTCGCCGTCAACCAGGGTGGCAAGCGCAAGGGCGCCGTCTGCGCCTACCTCGAAACTTGGCACCTCGACATTGAGGAGTTCCTCGAGCTGCGCAAGAACACCGGTGACGACCGCCGCCGCACCCACGACATGAACACCGCCAACTGGGTGCCCGACCTGTTCATGAAGCGCGTGTTCGACGATGCCGAATGGACGCTGCTGTCGCCGGCCGACGCCCCCGACCTGCACGACCTGTACGGTGCAGCCTTCGAGAAGCGCTATGCCGAGTACGAGCAGATGACGCGCGACGGCACGCTCAAGCTGTTCAAGCGCGTGCGTGCGCAGGACCTGTGGCGCAAGATGCTGTCCATGCTGTTCGAGACCGGCCACCCCTGGATCACCTTCAAGGACGTGTGCAACCTGCGCTCGCCGCAGCAGCACGTCGGCGTCGTGCACTCGTCCAACCTGTGCACGGAAATCACGCTCAACACCAGCATCGACGAAATCGCCGTGTGCAACCTGGGCTCGATCAACATGGTCAACCATGTCACCGAACAGGGCCTCGACACCGAAAAGCTGAAGCGGACGGTGAAGACGGCCGTGCGCATGCTCGACAATGTCATCGACATCAACTATTACGCCGTACCGCAGGCACGCAAGTCCAACCTGCGCCACCGTCCGGTCGGCCTCGGCATCATGGGCTTCCAGGATGCGCTGTACGTGCAGCACATTCCCTATGCCTCGGACGCCGCGGTCAAGTTCGCCGACACCTCCATGGAAGTGATCAGCTACTACGCCATCGAAGCTTCCTGCGAGCTCTCGGTCGAGCGTGGCAGCTACTCCACGTATGAGGGTTCGCTGTGGAGCCGCGGCATCCTGCCCATCGACTCGGTGAAGCTGATTGCCGAGCACCGTGGCGACGGTTATGTCGACGTCAACACCAGCCAGACCATGGACTGGCCCGCACTGCGTACCCGCGTGCAGACCATCGGCATGCGCAACTCCAACGTGATGGCGATCGCGCCCACGGCAACGATCTCCAACATCTGCGGCGTGTCGCAGTCCATCGAGCCGACCTACCAGAACCTGTACGTGAAATCGAACC
>DAIRDY010000005.1:0-27565 GCA_036795935.1 Moraxellaceae bacterium
GCGAACAGCAGCCGGCGCGGGTCGATGCCGCGCCACTCGGCTTCGCGCTTCAGGTTGAGCACGACGGCCGCCTGCGGCGCATAGAGCCAGAGCACGCTGTCCGGACAGGCGGCGAGGATGCGCATCCAGCTGTCGAACAGCGGCGGATTGAGCTTGAACGGGGCGCCCAGGCTGGCGAACACGAAGCGCTGTTCGGGCAGGCCGAGGCTGGCGCGGGCGGGTACCTGTGGCGGCTCGGCGGCATGGCTGTAGCAGAAATAGCTGCCGGCGAGCCGGACTTCGGCCTCGCTGCACCAGCCCTCGCCCGGGCTGACCACGGCATCGGCCAGCAGGTAGTCATAAACCGGGCTGCCGCTGGTATAGGCCGCGCCCTGCCAGTTCACCTGTACCGGTGCCGGCCGCCGGGCCATGACCTCCGGGCGCGGCTCGTCGTTGTAGACGGCAAGGTCGACCAGCACATCGAGGTCGAGCGCATGGAGGGCGGCCGCGGCTGCGGCGTCGTCCAGCGCGGCGAGGTCGACCCAGTGCAGGCCGGGGGCCGCGCGCAGCGCCGCCAGTTCGGGGCTGCCGTCATTGGGGCCGAGATTGACGAGAAAAGTCTCTATCGTGTCGGGGTCGTGCGCCGTAAACAGCTGCCGGAAGACATGGCCGGTGACATGGTTGCCGAAACGGGTGGCGGCATAGCCCACGCGCAGCCGGGCCGGCACCGGCCGCGGCGCATGACGGTAGGGCGCGAGCCCGCGCCCGACCTGGGTCGCCACCTGCGCCAGCAGCCGGCGCTGGGCGGTCGCCTCCAGCGGCGCCAGCAAGGCGATGAAGGCGAGGGCAGTGATCTCGCTGTCGCCGGGCTGGCGGGCGAAGTCCTGCATGACCGAGCAGAAGGCCTCCCAGTGCAGCCAGTGGCAGGTCTTCAGGTGGTCCAGCATGCGCACGAGGAAGATCAGGCGCGGGTCGATGTCGCGGGCCGTGCCGCGTCGCGCATTGAGCCGGGCCAGGGCCTCCTGCCAGCGCACGGGGTCACTGTCGGCCAGACGGGCGAAGGCCTGCCGGCTGGCGGCGATGTCGCCCTGCGCGGCATGGGCCACGGCCAGGCTGAGGCAGGCCTTGCCGTTGTCCGGCGCGCGCACGAGCGCCTCGGCCAGCAGGCGGGCGGCCTCGGCGTAATGGCCCAGTGCCAGCTCAAGCTCGCCCAGGTTGTGCCAGGCCAGGGTGGCGGCGGGATGGCGGCGGACCAGTTCGCGGTAGTCGGCGGCGGCCGGCTCCAGGCGCTGCAGGCGGGCCGCCAGGCCGGCGCGGTTGTGGCGGGCGCCGTAGTGGTCGGCATCGAGGGCGAGGGCGCGGCCGTATTCGGCGAGCGCGCCCTCGTGGTCGCCGCGGTCCTCGAGCAGCACGCCGAGGTTGAAGCGCAACTGGGCGTCGTCGTGGCGGGCCAGGGTCTGGCGGAACAGCGCCTCGGCCTGCTGTACATGGCCAAGGCCGGCCCACAGGCTGCCCAGCGCACAGGCGGCCGGGGCATGGCCGGGCTGGCGCCGCAGCGCGTCGCTGAAGGCCTGCAAGGCCTGCGGGATCTCGCCCAGTGCATGGGCGCAGGCGCCGAGCAGGAAATCGCGCTGGCCGTCTTCGGGCGCCTCCAGCAGCAGCGAGCGCGCCGCGACGGCGTCCCCGGACTGCAGCAGGGACGCCGCCTGGGCCAGCAGCGACATCAGATGCCCTGGCCGCCGTCGATCAGCGGGTTGGCCGGCGTCAGGCTGGTCTGGTTGAAGGCGGCGGCACCGTTCACCGTGCGCCCGGCCATGAAGTCGTCGACGCGATAGCCGAGGCCGATCTGCTGCGCCTGCTGGCCGGCAAAGAAGCCGCTGACCGAGGCCGAGCAGGCGCTGCTGCCGCCACCGCTGGCCGTGCAGCCCAGCGTGCCGAAGAAGGCCGCGTCAGAGGAATTCATGAGCACGTTGGCGCCGCCGGTCAGGCTGTAGTTGCTGCCGGTGCTCATGGCCAGGCCAAGGTTGAAGGTGAAGCTCGGCGAGTAGCCGAGCAGCACGGTGATGTCGCCGCTCAGCGTGCCGGTGCTGCCGTCGCTGCCGGTGGCCGTGGTGCCGCCGGCATAGCTGTAGACCGCGGTCGCGCCCTGCAGCGAGGGGGCATAGAAGATGTTGGTGTAGGCCATGGGGCCGGTGATGTAGTGCAGGCTCTGGTTCGCGGCCAGTGCGGCAAAGCCTTCGCCAAAGCTGACCTGGCCGCCATACCAGCGGCCCCAGTCCAGGTTGCCGTTGCGGCCGGTGTTGGTGGCCAGCGAGGAGCTGCGGTCGAGCACGGTGGAGCCGAACTGCGCCGCGTTCTGCAGCGCCTTGTTGCCGTCGAAGTCGTTGGTGAGGCTGTTGTCGTAATAGCCGTAGTTGTAGCCGCCGAGGAAGGTCAGCGCATTCCAGGTGTCGCCGCTCTCGTCGAAGCTGGCGGCATAGACCAGGCTGTAACCGGCGCCATCGGGCGCCGTGGTCGGCGTGTTGCTGTAGCTGCCGAGGCCGAGGCCGGCAACGCCGGTGATGCTGCCGTCGGCCGTGCCGGAAATCAGGTAGGACACGCCGAGCTGGCGGGAGTCCTCGCCGGCAAAAAAGCCGCTGATGTTGGCGCAGGCGCCCGCCGAGCCGCAGATGGAGCTGCCGGCCACGCCGTTGACCTGCAGTTGCTCGGCATAGAGATAGAACTTCTCGCTGGTGCCGAGTTCGGGGAAGCCGACAGCGCCCGGTGTGGTCACGTTGTAGACGTTGCCGCTGTCCATGGTCACGCGCATCGCGAGATCGATGGTGGCGAAGTCGAGGTTGATGTTGATGGTGAAGGAATCCAGCCTGCCGATGGTGCCAAGGCTGCTGCGCGCCGGCGTGCCGCCCTGCAGCGTGTAGCGCGCGATGCCGCTGCCGAAATTGGTGCTGGCGGCGGTGCCGAGGATGTAGGGCGCGTACTGCGTGTCGCTGAGCGGCTGCGCCGGATTGCTGTAGTCACCAAAGAAGGTGGCGAGGTCCGGCGTGCCGTTGGTGATCTCGCCCCAGCTCAGGCTGCCGACCGTGCGCACGTTGGTGAAATGAACATTGCCGTGCGCAAAGCTGTCGGAAAAGCCTTCGAAGTCGCTTTGTGCGGTCAGCAGTGCGCCCAGTGTGCCGGTGGTCGTGCCGTACTGGTCGAAGGTGGCCAGCAGGTAGCGCGGCGACTCGCAAAAGCTCTGCTGCGCACAGCCCATGCCGATGTAGAGCGGGGTTTGCGTGTCCGGATTCGAGTCGGGCAGCGAGAACTGGTTTGGGGACAGTGGCAGCGTGCCGGTATTGTCATAGATGCGCTGCAGCACGGTGCCTTCCGCCAGCGTGTTGTTGCCGGTGCCGTCCTCGTCGCCGTTGACGCCGGTGGCGGCGATGTCGGCCTGCTCCTCGCTGAGGCCGGGGCCGCTGTTCGCGTCCGGCACATGGATGTTCTGGCCGCCGCCGGCGGTGACATCCCCGCGGTTGTTGGCCACGTTCACGAAGCCGGAGCCGACGCTGACGATCAGGCCGCGCGACCCCATCTGCGCGCGGTAGCCGGTGCCGCGGATGCCGATGGTGGCCACCGGGGTGCGCACCTTGTAGCTCTGCTTGTTCACTTTGCCGATGGCGCCGGTGACGGTGCGCATGCCGCCCTGCAGCAGGCTGAAGAACAGCGAGCTCTCCTCGGGCTTGCGGTTGGCGTACAGGTATTCGTCGATGCCGAACACCGTGCCCGGCTGCAGCGACACGAAGCCGCCGTCGGTGAAGCGGATCTGCAGGCGGCCGCTGTTGGTGCTGATGCGGTCGCCACCATTGATGGCATCGCCGCGGCGCAGCGCGCGCGCGCTGCCGTCACTGGCGGTGACGCTGACATTGCCGGTGACGAAGCTGACGCGGCCGGCGACTTCGGCCGCGGCCTGGCCGGAGGCGAGGGCGATACCGGCGGCGAGCAGGCCCTTGCCGCTGAGAACAGTCTTGAACTGGCGCATGGTGGTACTCCCTTACCGCTCGTAGCGGATGTCGATGCTGATCTGGTGGCGGTCGAAGTCGTTGATCACGAGGTTCGAGTCGCTCTGGCTGAAGGTATAGGCCGGCCGCAGCGACAGGCCCGGGGCCAGCGCCCACTGCAGGCCGAGGCTGAGGTCGGTCTGGGTGTCTTCGCGGGTCTTCAGGAACAGGGGGTTGTCGCCATCAAACTCGCGCTGCTCGACGCTGAGCGCGCCGGTCAGGCGCAGGCGCGGCGCCAGGCCCAGGCTGCCGCCGGCACGCAGGCCGGTGAAGTCCTGGTCCAGCCAGGGCGCGCTGCTGTCGTCGTTGCGCTCCTGGCCGGTATAGAGGCCGGCGTAGATGACGGCGCCGCCGCCGAGTGCGCGCGAATAGCCGAGGCCGACGGTGTTGCGGTCGGCATTGGGGGCGGCGTCGGCACCACTGCGGCGGTAGTCGATGCGGCTGTGCTGCAGGTAGACGGAGTAGGCGCTGTTGTCGTCGGGCGCGTACTGGTACTGGGCCAGGCCGCCGACGGTGTCACGGTAGTCCTCGTTGTCGAACAGGTATTTCTGCGCCTGCGCCTTGAGCTGCAGGCTCTGGTGGCCGGCGCGCCAGCCGAGGCCGAGGCCGGCATCGCCGGCCAGGTTGTTGAACTCGGTGGCATCAAGGTACTGGCGGGTCTGCACGCCGGCGTCGGCCAGCAGCGACAGCGTCGGGCCCAGCGCGAACTCGGCGCGCAGGCCGGCCTCGAGCTTGCCGAACTGGTCGGCCTCGTCGCCGGCCAGCGCAAACGGGGTGCCGGCGGGAATCGGGCCGATGGGCACCGGGAAGGCCACCTGGCCGGCGTCGCTGGCGCTGGCCACGTTGCTGTCATGGCCGATGCCGGCCAGTGCCCAGAGGCTGATGCGGCGCTTCTCGGCGCGTTCGCGGCTGCCGAGGGCACCGAGATACTGGGCCACCAGGCCCTGCACCTCGGCCGGCGGCTCGCTGGCCTGGATGGTTTCCAGTTCGCTGCGGGCGCTGGACAGCTCGCCCATGGCCAGATGCGCGCGCGCCATGTGCACGCGGCAGGGGCCGTCCTTGGGGTTCACGGCCAGGCAGCGCTCGAAGGCGAAGGCGGCTTCGGTGGCACGCCCGCTTTCCAGCGCGGCGCGTCCGAGCAGGTAGTCGAAGGCGGGGTCGCCGCCGCGGTCATCTTCCAGCGGCGACAGCAGCTTCCAGGCCGCCTCCGGCTGGCGCTGGTTGAGCAGCTGGTCGGCCTGCTGCAGCGTGGCATCGGCCTGCGCCAGGCCACTGAGGCCGAGGCCGACGGCAAATGCGAGACAGGAAAGGCGGGGCGCGGCGGGTGGCGTCATGGTTCGAATCCCTGAATGGACGGAAAAGCGGCAAGTCCCCGGATTCTAGACCCGGGCCGGTGACAGCCACCATCCCCAATTTCGGGCGGTGTGCCGGGCCCCCGGGAAAAATTTTTTGGCCGGCGTAACCCCGGGCGGGGGCAGCGACGTTTCACCTGAGACACCGGAGCCCGCCTCGGCGCATCCGGCCCCTCACGGAACCTTGGGAGCGTTGCCATGAATCCTGTCCTTGCCCGGCCTGCCGGCCTGTTGTCCCTTTTTGCCTTGGGCGTGCTGGTGGCCGCCTGCAGCAGCCGCCACCCGGAGACGGCCGCCGTGGCCGAACCGGCGCCGGCCGTCGAGCGCGCGGCGGCCGATGCGGCCTATCGCCAGCGCACCGAGCCGCAACAGCGGCACAGCCGCGAGGCCGTGGCCGGCGCGGCTGCGGCCGCCCCGGTGGCCAAGCTGATGATGGCCCCGCCGCCGTCGCATGGCGCCGACCTGGTCCGCCTGCCCGCGGCCGACCGCGAGACGTACCAGGCACTGGACAGCAATCCGGTCAAGCTGGCCGCGCGCGAGCCGGTGTCCACCTTCAGCCTTGATGTCGACACCGGCAGCTACAGCAATGTGCGCCGCTTCCTGAACCAGGGCCGGCTGCCGCCGCGCGATGCGGTGCGCGTCGAGGAGTTGCTGAACTATTTCGCCTTCAGCTATCCGGCGCCGGACGGCCGTCATCCCTTTGCCGTCAGCACCGAGCTCGCGGCCTCGCCCTGGCATCCCGACCGCCTGCTGCTGCGCATCGGCGTGAAGGCGGTGGACGTGAAGGCCGCCGCCATGCCGCCGGCCAACCTCGTCTTCCTCGTCGATGTCTCCGGTTCGATGTACGAGCAGGACAAGCTGCCGCTGGTGAAGGCCACGCTGCTGCAGCTGGTGAACGAGCTGCGCGCCGAGGACCGCGTGTCGCTGGTGGTCTATGCCGGCCGCAGCGCGGTCGAGCTGGCGCCGACCTCGGGCGCCGAGAAAGACAAGATCCGCGCCGCGATCGCCAGGCTGGAAGCCGGCGGCTCGACGGCCGGTGAGGCGGCGATCCGCCTGGCCTACCAGCAGGCGCGTGCCGCCTTCATTCCGGGCGGCATCAACCGCATCCTGCTGGCCACCGACGGCGACTTCAATGTCGGCGTCAGCGACATCCGCCAGCTCAAGGACATGGTGGCGCGCGAGCGCGAAAGCGGCGTCACGCTGACCACGCTGGGCTTTGGCCAGGGCAATTACCAGGAAGCGCTGATGGAGCAGATCGCCAACATCGGCAACGGCAACTACAGCTACATCGATTCGCTGGCAGAGGGCCGCAAGGTGCTGGTGGACGAACTCGCGGCCACCTTCAACACCGTGGCGCAGGACGTGAAGCTGCAGCTGGAATTCAATCCGGCGCAGGTCAGGGAGTGGCGGCTGGTCGGCTATGAGAACCGCGTGCTGCGCGAAGAGGATTTCCGCAACGACAAGGTGGATGCCGGTGATGTCGGTGCCGGCAAGAGTGTGACGGCGCTGTATGAAATCACGCCGGTGGGCAAGCCGGGACTGCATGCGGAGCGCCGCTATGAAAAGACGCCGGCGGACGTCGGTCGTGGCAGCGAGCTTGGCTTCCTGCGCCTGCGCTACAAGCAGCCGGGCGCTGACAAGGCGGTGGAGTTTGACCGCATCATCACGCCGCGCGAGCTTGCCCTGAAGACGAGCGACGATTTCCGGTTTGCGGCCGCGGTGGCAGGGTTTGGCCAGCTGTTGCGTGGTGGCGAGTACCTGCAGGGCTTTGGCTATGCCGAGGTGAAGCAGCTGGCGGAAGGGGCGCGCGGGCCGGATGCCGGCGGCCACCGGCAGGCCTTCGTGAAGCTGGTGGAAATTGCGGCAGGGCTGACGCCGGCGCAGCCGGTGGCGCGTGAGCAGGCGGCCCGCTGAGTGAGCGCGCGTAGTTGTATTTATGTCCTGCGCGGGATGGTGGTTGTGCTTGCGGTGGCGGCAGCGGATGTGCGATGCAGGGGCCGCAGGCGACATTGACGGGAGTGGCGGGCGTGGATGAGGCGACGGATGAAGCATTGATGCTGGCGTATCGCGACGGCGATGCGGCGGCGTTCGACGTGCTCTATCGCCGGCATCGCCAGCGCCTGTTCCATTTCCTGGTGCGCAAGACCGGCAGCCGCGAGACCGGCGAGGAGCTGTACCAGGAAGCCTGGCTGCGCCTGATCCGGCATCACCGCGAGTGGGAGCCGCGCGCGCGCTTCAGCACCTGGCTGTTCACGCTGGCGCACTCCTGCCTGATGGACCATTTCCGCAAGCAGGGACGGCTGGGCCGGCACGAGGAAACGGTCGACGAGTTGCCGGACGCGCCGGCCTGTCCCTTTGACGAGCCGGATGCGCAGCTGGCGGGTGCGCAGGCCGAGCGCCAGCTCCGGCTTTGCCTCGAGGGGCTGCCGATGGAACAGCGCGAAGTGTTCCTGCTGCGCGAGGAGGGCGATTTTGCGCTCGCCGACATCGCCGACATCACGGGTGCCGGCCTTGAGGCGGTGAAAAGCCGCCTGCGCTATGCACTGAAAAAGCTGCGCGATTGCCTGGGGCTGGAGGGACGGCCATGAGTCTGCATGACGCGCCGGAAGACGACCTGCACGATGCGGAGTTGCGCCGCCGCTACCGGGCGCTGCCGCCGGAGCTGCCGTCGGCCGGCACCGATGCCGCCATTCTGGCGGCGGCACGGCGGGCCGTGGTTGCCGGTCCGCGCCGTGCCCGTACCGGGCTGTGGACCGGGGGGCTGGCGACGGCCGCCACGGTGACGCTGATGGTGGCCCTGCTCGTGCCGCACTGGCGCTCGGGCGAGCTGGCCGAGCAGGTCGCGGTGGCGCCGCCAGCCGCCCCTGCGCGGCCTTCGTCGGCGCCGGTCAGTGCGCCGTCGCCTGCGGATGACGTGGCGGAGCGGGCCGCTGCCGTGCCGGCCACTGCCGATACCGCTGCCGCCCCGGCGCCGGCGGCTCCCGGTCAGGCCGGGTCGCTGCGCCGTCAGCCTGCTCCGGCGTCTGAGCCGGCGGCCATCGCGCCTGCGCAGAGGGTGGATGCCCAGGCGCAGCAGGCGGCGCTGGCGGCCCGGGCAGCACGCGACGCCGCGGCAGGCCAGCGCGAGATTGCGGCCACGGCCGCGGCGCAGCGCGAGGCCGCCCGCCACGCCGAGAGGGCGAGGGCCCGGCCGCTGCTGATGGCACCGCCCCCGGCGCCGCCCGTGGTCAGTGCCGAGTTGGACGCCGTGAAGCGCGCCGACAGTGGCGAGCCGTCGCCCTTCATGGCGGCCCCCAAGTCGATTGCCCGGCAGAGCCCGGCGCCGCTTGCCGGCGCGGCCGCTCCCGCCGCGCCGTTGCCGGCGTCCCCCGCGAGTGACACCCAGGCCCATGCCAAAGAAGAAAGCGAGCGGCTGGCCGCCCCGGCCGGCCAGCCTTTCTCGTATGACGCGGCCCTGCTGCAGGGCCTCTACCGGCCGGCGCTGGGCTGGCTGGTCTCCGGTCCCGAGGCCGACGTGCCGGGACGCGAGGCCGAGCGCGACCTGCTGCGTCAGATGCTGGAACCGGGCGCTGCATTGCGCTGCCGCGACGAGGGGCCGGCATCGGCGCAACGGCTCTGCCTGTTGCTGCATCGCCATGCGGCCGGCATGGCGCTGACCGAGGACGACATCGCGGCCTTTGCCGAGGCCCTGCGCCGCGACGGGCGCGAGCCGCTGCCGCTGGTACAGACGCTGCGCCGCCTGCGCGCCGGTGCCGCGCGCTGAGCCGGGCCGGCGTGGCGCCCGTCGCGGCCGCCGTAGCGTGGCCCGCGCCGTCATTGCGATGGGCGATCGCCGCGTGACGCTGGCTCGCGAGAAGGCTCCGGCCGCGACCTGCCCGCGCACGGCGCACACCGACAACACAGGCGCAACAGCCGGCGGCTGCCCGGCCGGGGCGGGATTGCTACAATCGCCGCCTGTTTCCGCACCTACGGCTGCATTCCCATGACGGTTGTCCGCACTCCCCGCGTCCTCATCATCCTCGACGGCTGGGGCCACTCCGAAGAAACCCGCCACAACGCCATCGCCCATGCCAAGGCGCCGAACTTCAAGCGCCTGTGGGCCGAGTGCCCGCACACGCTGATCTCGGGCTCGGGCATGGATGTCGGCCTGCCCGTGGGGCAGATGGGCAATTCCGAAGTCGGGCACACCAATCTCGGCGCCGGCCGCGTTGTCTACCAGGACCTGACGCGCATCTCCAAGGCGATTGCCGACGGCGAGTTCGCGCACAATCCCGAACTCACGAAAGCCGTGGACCTGGCCGTGGCCAACGGTCGCGCGCTGCATGTGTTCGGCCTGCTTTCCGACGGCGGCGTGCACAGCCACGAGGAGCACATCCAGGCCATGGTGCAGATGGCGGCCGCGCGCGGCGCCAACACCATTTATGTGCATGCGTTCCTGGATGGCCGCGACACGCCGCCACGCTCGGCGGCGGGCTATATCGCCAACCTCGAGCAGGCGATTGCCGGCCGTGGCCGCATCGCCTCGCTCTGCGGCCGCTATTACGCCATGGACCGCGACAACAACTGGGAGCGCGTGGCGCGTGCCTGGGAGCTGCTGGCGCATGGCCGCGGCGAATTCAGCGCCGCCACGGCGCAGGAAGGCCTGGCTGCCGCCTATGCGCGTGACGAGAACGACGAATTCGTGAAGCCCACGCTGATCGGCGAGCCTGCCTTCGTGCAGGACGGTGACAGCATCATCTTCATGAACTTCCGTGCCGACCGCGCGCGCCAGATCACGCGCGCCTTCGTGGTGCCGGATTTCGACAAGTTTGACCGTGGCCAGGTGCCGGCCATTGCCGCCTATGTACAGCTCACCGAATACGCCGCCGACATTCCGGCGCCGGTGGCCTATCGCCCGCAGTCACTGGACAACGTGTTCGGCGAATACCTGGCGACGCTCGGCAAGACACAGCTGCGCATTGCCGAAACCGAGAAATACGCGCACGTCACCTTTTTCTTCAATGGCGGCCGCGAAGAGCCGTTTGCCGGCGAAGACCGCATCCTGATTCCGTCGCCGAAAGTCGCCACCTTCGACCTGAAGCCGGAAATGTCGGCGTATGAAGTGACCGACAGGCTGGTCGAGGCCATCGCAAGCGGCAAGTACGACGCCATCATCTGCAACTACGCCAATGGCGACCAGGTTGGCCACACCGGCATCTTCGATGCCGCGGTGCTGGCGGTGGAAGCCGTCGATGTCTGCCTTGGCCGTGTCGAGGCCGCGGTGCGCAAGGTGGGCGGCGAAATGCTGGTGACCGCCGACCACGGCAATGTCGAGCAGATGTTCGACGAAAGCTCGCAGCAGGCGCTGACCGCCCACACCACCGATCCGGTGCCTTTCATCTATGTCGGTCCGCGCCAGGTGCGCCTGCATGACGGTGGCGTGCTGGCCGATGTCGCGCCCACGCTGCTCACGCTGATGGACCTGCCGGTGCCCGCAGAAATGCAGGGCAGGGTGCTGGTGGAATTTGTCTGAGTTCGCGGGCCCGATGCGCATGAAGCCGCTGCCGCGCCTGCGCGCCCTGCCCGCCCTGCTGCTGGCGGCGGCCTGTGCCTGCGCGCCTGTCGCCGTGGCCGAGACCACGAGCAAGAAAACCACCAGCAGCAAGCCATCGGCCAGCAAGACCACTGCCACGACGACCAAGACGGCGGCCAAGAAAACGACGGCGACGAAGAAGCCGGCCAGCGTCAGTTCCGCCAGGCAGGACCTGGATCGCGTGCAGCGCCAGATCCGCGCCTCCGAACAGCGCATCCAGCTGACGAAGGAGCAGCGGGCACAGAAAGAGGCCGAGCTGCGCCAGGCCGAGACCGAGATCAGCGAACTGCGGGAAAGCGTGCATGACGTGCAGTCCGACGTGCGCGCGCGCGAGCAGAAGCTGCTGGCGCTGCGCGTCGAGCGCTCGGCACGGCAGGATGACCGCGAGCGCCTGCTCGGGCATATCCGCAATGACCTGCGGCTGGCACAGCGCCAGGGTGGCGAAGACCACTACAAGCTCCTGCTCAACCAGCAGGACCCGCAGGCCGTGGCGCGCCTGATGAAGTACTACGGCTACCTGCAGCAGGCGCGCTCCGGTCGTGTCGAGCAATTGAATGTCACGCTGGCCCGGCTCGACGAGATCGAGCGCGAGGAGCAGGACGAGCTGGCGCGCCTGAAGTCGCTGCGCAACGATCTGGAAGGCAAGCAGACCAAGCTCGCGGCGGCGCAGAAGACGCGTGCCGACGTCATCCGTGTGCTGGACGCGCGCATCGAGTCGGAAGAAGAGAAAGTCGCGCGCCTGCGTCGCGACCAGCAGTCCTTGCAGGAACTGATGGACCGGCTGGAGAAGGCGGCACGTGAGGCCGCCGAGCGTGCGGCACGCGAGCGCGAGCAGGCGCGACTGGCCGAGGAAAAGCGTGCGCGCGAGGCGCAGGCGGCCGGCAAGCCGGCGCCGGCACCCGCGCCGCGCCCGACGCCGCTGCCGCCCGCGCAGCCGGATTTCCGCGTCACCCCCTACAGCGGGCGCTGCCCGCTGCCGGCCGACGGCGGCATCCGCGCCCGTTTTGGCACGGCGCGCGCCGGCGGCCTGCGCTGGAACGGCATCGTCATCGCTGCCAGCGAAGGCAGTCCGGTGCGCGCCATCCGTCCCGGCAAGGTGGCCTATGCCGATTACCTGCGCGGCTATGGCCAGCTCATCATCATCGATCACGGCCGCGGCCTCATGTCGCTCTACGGCCAGAACGCCAGCCTTGCGCGCAAGGTTGGTGACAACGTCGGCGGCAACGAGGTGATCGCCACGGTCGGCAGCGGCGACAGCGAAGTTGCCGGCCTGTATTTCGAGATCCGTCACCGCGGTCGTCCGAGCGACCCCGCCGCCTGGTGCAGCTTCCAATAAGCCGCTGCCGGCCGGCGGCCGGCAGTTTGTGCCTTTCCTGTTGCCGCTGACCTCCCGGGCCCTATGCCCGGGCGGCGGCGGCCACTATGCTCGGGCCAATCTTTTCCGGAGACCTGCCGATGCGCTTCTTCCCGCCCCTGCTGCTGGCACTGGCCGTCACCGCTGCGCACGCCAGCGAGCCTGCTGCCCCCGCGGCCACGCCGGTCGCGCCGCCTGCCGTGAAAGAGCCGGCCCAGGAGGCAGGCAAGCCGGCGGCGAAGCCGGCCGTTGCCGCCCCGGCGGAATCCCGTCTGCCGCTGGAAGACATGCGTACCTTTGTTGAGGTCTTCGAGCGCATCCGCGCCTCCTATGTCGAGCCGGTCGACGACCGCACGCTGTTCGAGAACGCCATCCGCGGCATGCTGTCCTCGCTGGATCCGCATTCCGCCTATCTCGACAACAAGGCCTTCGAGGACCTGCAGAGCAGCACCAGTGGTGAATTCGGCGGCCTCGGCATCGAGGTCGGCATGGAAGACGGCGTGGTGCGCGTGGTGGCGCCGATCGACGACACGCCGGCGGCACGTGCCGGCATCCAGGCCGGCGACTACATCATCCGGCTCGACGGCAAGGCGGTGCAGGGCATGAGCCTGGCTGATGCCATCGGCATGATGCGCGGCAAGCCCGGCACCAAAATCGTCATCACCCTGCTGCGCAAGGGCGAAGAGCCGCGCGACATCACGCTCACCCGCTCGCGCATCGAAGTCACCAGCGTGAAGAGCCGCCTGTTTGACGAGGCCTGGGCCGTGGTGCGCATCAGCCAGTTCCAGGTCCATACCGGTCGCGACTTCCGGCGCGAGCTGGAAAAGCTCAAGACCGAGGCCCGTGGCGGCCTGCGTGGTGTCGTGCTCGACCTGCGCAACAATCCCGGCGGCGTGCTCGACGGCGCGGTGGCGGTCAGCGACGCCCTGCTGGAAAGCGGCCTCATCGTGTCCACGCGCGGTCGTCATGCCGAGAGCGAGCAGAAATTCGCGGCCTCTCCGGGCGATGTGCTCGACGGCCTGCCCATGGTGGTGCTGGTGAACGGCGGCTCGGCCTCGGCCTCGGAAATCGTCGCCGGCGCGCTGCAGGACAACCGGCGTGCACTGGTGGTGGGCACCACCAGCTTCGGCAAGGGCTCGGTGCAGTCGGTGCTGCCGCTCAGCGCCAGCAAGGGCATCAAGCTGACCACGGCGCGTTACTACACCCCCAACGGTCGTTCCATCCAGGCCGAAGGCATCAAGCCCGACATCGAGGTGAATCCGGCCAAGGTCAGTGTGCTCGAGACCGGTGACCTGGTGCGCGAATCCAGCCTGCAGGGCCATCTCGGCAACGGCAAGAAGGAAGACGACAAGAAAGACGCCGAGAAGAAGGCCGAGGAAAAGAAGGCCGTCGCCAGGCCGGCCGACGACGAGGCCGCGCGGAAAGAGGCGGGCAAGAAAGAGGTCAAGTCGCTGGCGGAAATCGACTACCAGCTGAACGAGGCGCTGAACATCCTCAAGGCCACGTCCTGGGCGCGCGGCCCGGCCCCGGCAGCCGCGCCGGCCGACAAGGCGCCGGTGGAAAAAGCCGCGCCGAAGAAGAGTGCACCCAAGAGCTGAAGCGGCTTGCAGACAAAAACGCCGGGCATTGCCCGGCGTTTTTGTTGGCGCATTCGGCTCAGAGCCGCATCTCGATGCCCTGCGCCGCCAGAAAGCGCTTGGCTTCCGGGATCGTGTACTCGCCGAAGTGGAAGATGCTGGCGGCCAGCACGGCATCGGCATGACCCTGCAGGATGCCGTCGGCCAGGTGCTGCAGGTTGCCGACACCGCCGGAGGCGATCACCGGCACGTTCACGGCCTCGGCGACGGCGCGCACCAGTGCCAGGTCGTAGCCGGCCTTGGTGCCGTCGGCGTCCATGCTGGTCAGCAGCACTTCGCCGGCGCCGTCGGTGGTCATGCGCCGTGCCCATTCCACGGCGTCGATGCCGGTCGGCTTGCGCCCGCCATGGGTGAAGATTTCCCAGCGTCCGGGACGGACTTGCTTGGCATCGATGGCAATGACGATGCACTGCGCGCCGAACTTGTCGGCTGCCGCCTTCACGAAATCCGGATTGCTGATGGCGGCCGAGTTGATGCTCACCTTGTCGGCACCGGCATTGAGCATGGTGCGGATGTCGGCGATCTCGCGAATGCCGCCGCCCACGGTCAGCGGCACGAACACTTCCGCGGCCATGCGCTCCACCGTCTTCACCGTGGTCGCGCGGCCTTCGTGGCTGGCGGTGATGTCGAGGAAGGTGATCTCGTCGGCGCCGGCCTCGTCATAGCGGCGCGCAATTTCCACCGGGTCGCCGGCATCGCGGATGTCGAGGAACTTCACGCCTTTCACCACGCGGCCCTTGTCCACGTCGAGGCAGGGAATGATGCGTTTGGCCAGGCTCATGTCGGTGCTCGTCATTTCACCCCCTCCCCGCTTGCGGGGAGGGGGTGGGGTGAGGGGAGAAAAACGGCTACAGCTTTTTCTGGATGCGCTGCAATTCTTTCAGGAAACGTTCCGCGGCGACATCCGGCGCCCATGGTTCCCACGGCCTGCCGCCGTAGATGGCGATGAGCGGGTCGCGTTCCAGCGGGCGGAACGGAATCTTCAACACATGCTTCACTTCATCCGGCGTCCAGCCGGCCACGTGCACGGCCTCGCTGGCGGCCGCCAGGCGGTCGGCCTTCTTGTGCTCCACCTTTTCATCGGGCGTCCAGTAGACCAGGCCGTAGCGCTGGAACACCACGTCCTGCAGGCGGCCGGCCAGTGCATGGAAGCCGTCGCCGAGAAAGGGCTTGAGCACCGACAGCGGATCGAAGCCGAGCAGGCCCTCGTCGGCATCGTGCAGCAGCTCGCGCAGTTCGGCGCGGGCGGCGAGGCCGGTCGGCTCGGCGTCGCGGCGCAGGGCGAGCACGGCCAGCGAGTGCTGCGCCACCGAGAGCGGCAGCGGCCAGGCCGAATGTCCGCCCCAGCGGTAGGTGCGCGCGAGGCCGATGGCCAGGTCCTCGTCGTCCCAGTCGAACAGCGTGGGGTTCAGCAGGTCAAGGCGCTTGCCGGAGGGCAGGCGCACCCAGGCACGTGTGGTGTCATGGCTCATGGGGGTGCCGTTCAGGCGTCAGCCAGGGCCTGCGCCTCGGCCACGTTGAGCGTGCCTTCGTAGATGGCACGGCCGGTGATGGCGCCGATGATGCCGCTCGCGGCTACGGTTTTCAGGCGCGTGATGTCGTCGATGTTGGTGACGCCGCCGGAGGCAATGACGGGAATGCCGCCGTCGCGCGCGAGCGCGGCCGTGGCCTCGACGTTCACGCCCTGCATCATGCCGTCGCGCGCGATGTCGGTGTAGACGATGGCGGACACGCCTGCGTCGCGGAACTGGCGGGCGAGGTCGACGGCCTGCACCGTGGACACCTCGGCCCAGCCGTCGGTGGCCACCAGGCCGTCCTTGGCGTCGATGCCGACGATGATCTTGCCCGGAAACGCCTTGCAGGCCTCGACCACGAACTGCGGTTCCTTCACCGCCTTGGTGCCGATGATGGCGAAGGACACGCCGGCCTTCACATAGGCCTCGATGGTGGACAGCTCGCGGATGCCGCCGCCGATCTGCACCGGCAGGCGCGGATACTTCTTCGCGATGGCGGTGACGATCTCGCCGTGGATGGGCGTGCCGGCAAAGGCGCCGTTCAGGTCGACCAGGTGCAGGCGGCGCGCGCCCTGTTCCACCCAGTGCGTGGCCATGCCGACAGGGTCGTCGGAGAACACGGTGTCGTCGTCCATGCGGCCCTGCTTCAGGCGCACGCACTTGCCGTCTTTCAGGTCGATGGCGGGAATGATCAGCATGGTCGGTCTCTCGGTAAGGGTTTCTCGCTCTTCCCGCAGAAGAGGGGAGAGCGAGAAAGAATCAGGGCTGCCAGCCGAGAAAGTTCTTCAGCAGGCGGAGGCCGGCGCTCGAGCTTTTCTCGGGGTGGAACTGCACGGCAAACACGTTGTCGCGTGCCAGCGCGCAGCAGAAGTCGATGCCGTAATGCGTGCGGCCGGCACTGAGCGCGGCATCGGCCGGTGCGCAGTAATAGCTGTGCACGAAATAGAAGCGGCTGCCATCGGGAATGCCGGCCCACAGCGGATGGTCCTGGGTCTGCCAGACCTCGTTCCAGCCCATGTGCGGCACTTTCAGCACTTCGCCGTTCTCGATGCGGCCGTTGCCGAAGAATTTCACCTCGCCCGGATACACGCCGAGGCCGTCGACGCCGCCGTTTTCCTCGGAGTGCGCGAGCAGGGCCTGCATGCCGACACAGATGCCGAGCAGGGGCTTGCCGGCCAGCGCCTCGCGCACTTCGGCGTCGACACCATGGCGGTGCATTTCCGCCATGCAGTCGCGCATCGCGCCCTGGCCGGGCAGCAGCACGCGGTCGGCCGCGCGCACGCGCACCGGGTCATGGGTGACATCGACACGGGTGGCGCCGACATGCTCGAGGGCTTTCGCCACCGAGTGCAGGTTGCCCATGCCGTAATCGAGAACTGCAACTGTGGTCATGCTGGGTCAATCCCCCTCTCCCCGCACGCGGGGAGAGGGCCGGGGTGAGGGGGGTGGCTCAGAGCGAGCCCTTGGTCGACGGCGTGACGCCGGCCATGCGCGGATCCAGTTCGACGGCGGCGCGCAGCGCGCGCGCAAACGCCTTGAACACGGTCTCGATCTGGTGGTGCGCATTGCGCCCGCGCAGGTTGTCGACGTGCAGCGTGACGCCGGCGTGGTTGACGAAGCCCTGGAAGAACTCGAAGAACAGGTCGACATCGAAATTGCCGATGCGGGCACGCGTGTAGTCGACATGGAATTCCAGGCCGGGACGGCCGGAGATGTCGACCACCACGCGCGACAGCGCCTCGTCCAGCGGCACGTAGGCATGGCCGTAGCGGCGGATGCCCTTCTTGTCGCCGAGTGCCTGCGCAAAAGCCTGGCCGAGCGTGATGCCGGTGTCTTCGGCGCTGTGGTGGTCGTCGATGTGGGTGTCGCCCTCGCAGTGGATGTCGAGGTCGATCAGGCCGTGGCGGACGATCTGGTCCAGCATGTGGTCGAGGAAGGGCATGCCGGTGTCGAGCTTGCCCTGGCCGGTGCCATCGAGGTTGATGGCGACGCGGATCTTGGTTTCGTTGGTGTTGCGGACCACGGTGGCCGTGCGGGACATGGCGGAGCTCGGGCGGCGGTGACGGAAAGGCGGCGATTATAGCGGCATTCGCCGGAGGCCGGCAGGGCGCCGGCGGGACGGTGCCTTGTGCTAAGGTTCGCGCTTTCCCGCGTTCGCTGCCGCCGGAGCCGCCATGCCTGTTGCCGTCACCCTTGCCGCCCACCCCCTGTCCCCGGCCCTGGCCGACGACCTGGCCCGGGTCTATGCCGATTCGCCGGAGTTCTCGTCGGCGGGCGCCGCCGTGGCGGTGCTGGGCGATGCGGTGGCGGACGGCGACACCCTCTACACCGGGGTGTTCAACGCCCGCCACATCGCGGCGGTGCTGGTGCGTGGCGAGGGTCCGGTGCGCGCCATGCGCTATCTCTGCGTGCATGCCGCCACCCGCGGCCGCGGCGTGGCCGAACGGCTGGTGGCGGAAGTCCGCCGCCACGAGCAGGAGCGTGGTACCGAGTGGCTGGAGGCCGACTTCGACCTGACCCAGGAAGGTGTGCCGGAGATGCTGCTGGCCATGGGCTTCATCCCGCACGGCCAGGGCAACTACCGCTGCCTGCTGACCTGAGCCGCCCGGCGTCCCGGCCGCTGCAGATGACACAAGGCCCCGGAAACGGGGCCTTGTCGTTCCTGCTGCCGGCTCATGCCTCGGCGCGGGGCTCGGCGGCGCGGCCGGGCAGCGCGGGCGGCGGCTTCAGCGGCAGGCGCAGGCGCAGGCTGACGCCCTCGGCCGCCGCCGGCGCCTCCAGCTCGCCGCCCAGCGCCAGCGCCAGTGCACGGGCGGTGGCCAGGCTCAGGCCGTAGCCGTCGTTGCCATGGGCCGAGCCGCAGAAAAAGAAGGGGCGCAGCAGCGCGGCGCGCGCCGCCTCGTCCAGGCTGTCGCCGCTGTTGTGCACGGTGATGCTGAGGTTGGCCTCTTCGAGCCCGGCGCGGATGCGTACCTGCGGATGACCGCCGCCGCGCAGCGCATGGCTCTGCGCATTCTCCAGCAGGTGGCCGAGCAGCTCGGCGAGCAGGCCGGCATCGCTTTCCAGCACCAGCGTGGCCGGCTGCTCCAGCTTCAGCATCAGCTGCTCGCCGTGCGCGCGCTGCGCCTCGCGCACCAGGCGGCCGAGCAGCACCGACAGGTCCACCTGCTCGCGCTGCGGCCGGAGTTCCAGCCCGGCCGCCTGGAAGTAGCGCAGCACGGCGCCGATCAGGCCGCGCAGGCGCTCCTGGCCCTGGTCCACGAAGCCCAGCATGTCGCGCGTTTCCTCGCCCAGCGTGGCGCGGTCGATCACCTGCGCAGCCGACAGCCAGTTCAGCGGCGTGTTCATCTCGTGCGCCAGGTAATGCAGGAAGGCGGTCTTATCGGCATCGAGCAGGCGCATTTTCTCCAGCGTGCGCTGCAGTTCGCGTGCGAGACCGTGGTTGTCGCGCTCGAGCTGCCAGGCCTCGCAGGCGCGCGCCAGCGTCAGCCGCAGCTCCTGGCTGTCCACCGGTTTGCGCAGGTATTTCCACACCGCGGCCTCGTTGATGGCGCCGACCACGGCGTCGATGTCGGTATAGCCGGTGAGCAGCAGGCGCTTGGCATCCGGGCAGAGCTTGCGCGTGTGCGCCAGCAGCTCGACGCCGCTCATGCCCGGCATGCGCTGGTCGGAAACAATCACCTGGATGCCGGCGGCCTGCACCGGGTCGGCGAGCAGGGCCAGCGCGTCGTTGGCGCTGCTCGCGACCACCACGCGGTAGTCGTCCTCGAGCAGGCCGGCGAGCGAGGTGAGGTTGAGGATTTCGTCGTCCACCAGCAGCACGCCGTAGCGCGGCGTTTCGGTGCGGACGGCGGGTGCGCGGTCGCGCAGGTCAAACAGGCCCATGGTCGGATTCCTCGGCGGCGGGTGCGATCAGCCCCGGATCGGGCAGGGGCAGGCGCAGCGTGAAGCGGCTGCCGGCGCCGGGCGTCGAGCTCACGTCGATGCTGCCGTGATGCTTGCGCACGATGCCGTATGAAACGGAAAGGCCGAGACCGGTGCCCTGGCCCACGTCCTTGGTGGTGAAAAAGGGCTCGAAAATGCGTGCGCGCGTGCTTTCGCTCATGCCGCAGCCGTCGTCCTCGAACACGGCTTCCCACAGCGGCAGGCCGTCTTCTTCCACGCGCTGCGTGGTGACGGTGAGCGTGCCGGCGGGGTGGCGGCCACTGCCCGCGGCGGCGGTGAGGATGGCCTGGCAGGCATTCACTGCCAGGTTCATGAACACCTGGTTGAGCGCGGCCGGGTAGCACAGGCCTTCCATGTCCGGGTGGCGCTGTTCGAGGCGGATGTCGATGTCGGTGCCGTATTGTGCGCGCACCAGGTTCAGCGTGGCGGCCAGGCCGTCGTCGGGGCGCGCCACCTTGGCCTCGGCCTCGTCGGTGCGCGAGAACGAGCGCAGGTCGCCGACGATGCGCGCCAGGCGGTCGGTGCCGTCGTGTATCAGCGCCAGCTGCGTGGCCAGCTTGCCAAAGCGGGTGTCCAGTTCGGCCAGCAGTGCGGGGTCGCTGTCCGGCGTGGTCAGTCCGTGCAGGAAGTCGTGCAGGCGCGTGATGTCGCGCTCGAGGTTTTCGGCGGCAATGCGCGTGAAGTTGGCCGGGTTGTTGATCTCATGCGCCACGCCGGCCACCAGGCCGCCCAGGCTGGACATCTTCTCGGCCTGCACCAGCTGCTGCTGCGTGGCCAGCAGCTGGTCGTGCTTCTCGTTGACGGCGCGCAGGCTGTCGGCGAGCTCGCGCGTGCGGTCGTGCACGCGCATCTCCAGCGTCTGGTTGTGCTCCAGCAGTTGCTGGCGCGCGCCTTCCTCGGCCGACTCCTTTTCCGCCTTGATCAGGTTGATGCGGTCGGCCAGTGCAAACGACAGCAGCACCATCTCCAGCGACGAACCGATCTGCACGGCGTAATTGGTGAACAGCGAGGTGGGCACCAGCCCGAAATTCTGCAGCGCATAGATCACGAGGCCGGCGAGGAAGGCCAGCGAGGCAATCGCGAAATAGCGTGCCGGCTTGAAGCCGCGCCACCACAGCCCGACCGCGGCCGTGAAGCAGAGCGCCGCCGCTGCCAGCGTGATGTACTGGCTGGAGGAATACAGGCGCTCCGGCGGCGCCATGAACACCGCCACCACCAGCACCGCATTGGCCAGCATGAACAGGCGGAACACCCAGTCCAGCCAGCGCCATTCCGTGGGCAGGTTGAGGAAGCGGCGCGTGAACTGTGCCAGCGACAGGAAGCTGGCAAAGGTGAACACGAGGAACCAGGTGTTCATTTCCGGCGTGTCCGGCCACAGGTAGCGGAAGGCCAGGCCGTTCAGGTCGAAGAAGGTGAGGCCGAGAAAGCCCACATAGGCGATGTAGTACAGGTACACGCCCTCGCGCAGCAGCGCGAACAGCACCAGGTTGTAGAGCAGCAGCGCCAGCAGTGCGCCGTAGTAGAGGCCGTAGATCAGGTGCCGCGATTCGCTGTGCGCCATGGCTGCCGGCAGCGAGGCGATGTCCATGTCCAGGTACAGCGTGCCGGCGCCCGAGACGCGCATGAAATAGGTGTGGGTGGCCCCCGGCTCCGGATACAGGCGGAAGCCGAAGGCGCGCGTCGGAAAGTCGCGCTGGCCGAAGTTGATCTGGTCGCCGGTGGTGTAGGCCTTCCAGCCGGTGGGGCTTTCACGGTCCGGGCGGAACAGCGTGAGGTGGTCGGTCAGCGCGTACTGCTGCCAGAGCGCATAGCCCGGCTGGTCCGGCGCCGCCCAGTGCACCTGGAAGCGCAGCCAGTAGTGGGCCTTGGTGAAGCTGAAGTTGGGCGTGTCCGAGTGCGTGGGCAGGAAGGCCGATGCCGGCAGCGCGGCCACGTCCTCGATGCGCAGCCGGCCGCCCGGGTCCGCGAGGTAGCGCAGGTGGCGGCCCATCTCGTGGCGGAAGTCGCCCTCCGGCACCACCAGCACGCCGCTGGCGCCGTCCTCGTGCGCCTGCAGCGCAGCCGTCGGCCAGACCAGCAGCAGGGCCAGCAGCAACAGCAGCAACGGGGACGGACGCGGGCTCACGGGCGGGCAGTTCGCAGCAAGAAGGGGAGGCCCGCAGGCTGACACAGGCCGCCACCGCCCGGCAATTGCGGCGACTACCGCGCGCAGGGCGGCAGGACGGGCGGTTTGCCAGCGCCGGCCGGCGGCCCCTACAATCGCCGCGCCGCCGACCGGGCGGCCCCGCAGCGGGTGTAGTTCAATGGTAGAACTTCGGCTTCCCAAGCCGATAGCGTGGGTTCGATTCCCATCACCCGCTCCATCTGTCGAGAGCCTGCCTGCGCAGGCTCTTTTCATTTGGAAAGGGCATCCGCCCAGCGGCCGCG
This sequence comes from Moraxellaceae bacterium, assembly GCA_036795935.1. Classification (GTDB taxonomy): domain Bacteria; phylum Pseudomonadota; class Gammaproteobacteria; order Pseudomonadales; family Moraxellaceae; genus UBA2031. The sequence continues at coordinate 21,818 of DAIRDY010000005.1, forward strand.
ATGTTTGCAGAAAGTCCCTGACTGCATTGCCGCCCCTCCACCCAGCCCTGCGTCAGGTGTCCGCATGGAAATCAAGGTCAACTTTCTCGACAAGCTCCGGCTCGAGGCCAAATTTGACGACTTCACGGTAATTGCCGACCAGCCCATCCGCTACAAGGGCGACGGCTCGGCGCCGGGGCCCTTCGACTATTTTCTGGCGTCGTCGGCCTTGTGTGCGGCGTATTTCGTAAAGCTGTACTGCCAGACCCGCGACATTTCCACCGACAACATTCGCCTGTCGCAGAACAACATTGTCGATCCGGAAAACCGCTACAAGCAGATTTTCAGGATCCAGGTCGAGCTGCCCGCCGACATGTCCGAGAAAGACAAGCAGGGCATCCTGCGCTCGATCGAGCGCTGCACGGTGAAGAAGGTCGTGCAGGCCGGGCCGGAATTCGTCATCGAGCATGTCGCGAGCATTGATGCCGATGCCCAGGCGCTGCTGATGCCGGGCCTCGCGGCAGAGACCAGGACCTGCATTCCCGGCAAGGACCTGCCGCTGGAAGAAACCATCGCCAACATGTCGGCCATCATGGCCGGCATGGGCATGAAGATTGAAATCGCTTCCTGGCGCAACATCGTGCCCAACGTGTGGTCCCTGCACATTCGCGATGCGCAGTCGCCCATGTGCTTCACCAACGGCAAGGGAGCGACCAAGGAAAGTGCGCTGGCGTCCGCGCTGGGCGAATTCATCGAGCGCCTGAACTGCAATTTCTTTTATCACGGCCAGTTCTGGGGCGAGGACATCGCCAATGCCGACTTTGTGCATTATCCCGACGAGAAATGGTTCAAGCCGGGCAAGAAGGATGCGCTGCCGAAGGAAATCCTCGACGACTACTGCCTGCAGATCTACAACCCGGACGGCGAGCTGCGCGGCTCGCATCTCTACGACACCAACTCCGGCAATGTCGCGCGCGGCATTTGCTCCCTGCCCTTTGTCCGTCGCTCCGACGGCAAGACGGTGTATTTCCCCTCCAACCTGCTCGAGAACCTGTTCCTGAGCAACGGCATGAGCGCCGGCAACACCCTGGCCGAAGCGCAGGTGCAGTGCCTGTCCGAGATTTTCGAGCGCGCCGTGAAACGCGACATCCTCGAGCGCGAAATGGCGCTGCCCGATGTGCCGCCGGCGGTGCTGGCCAGGTACCCCGGCATCCAGGCCGGCATCCGCGCACTGGAGGAGCAGGGCTTTCCCGTGCTGGTGAAGGACGCCTCGCTGGGCGGCCAGTTCCCGGTGATGTGCGTCACGCTGATGAATCCGCGCACCGGCGGCGTGTTTGCGTCCTTCGGCGCCCACCCCAGTCTCGAGGTGGCGCTCGAGCGCAGCCTGACGGAACTCTTGCAGGGCCGCAGCTTTGAAGGACTGAACGACCTGCCGGCGCCCACCTTCAACAGCAATGCGCTGACCGAGCCCAACAACTTCGTCGAGCACTTCATTGATTCCAGCGGCGTGGTGTCGTGGCGCTTCTTCAGTGCGAAGGCGGATTACGACTTTGTGGACTGGGATTTCTCCGGGCGTGGACAGGATTCCAACCAGCAGGAAGCGGACACGCTCTTCGGCATCCTCGATGCCATGGGCAAGGAAGTGTACATGGCGGTCTACGAGCATCTGGGGGCGCCGGGCTGCCGCATCCTGGTGCCGGGCTATTCGGAAATCTACCTGCCGGAAGACCTGATCTGGGACAACACCAACAAGGCGCTGCTGTTCCGTGCCGACATCCTGAACCTGCACCGCCTGGATGATGCGGCGCTGCAGGCACTGCTGGACCGCCTCGAGGAGAACGAGCTCGACGATTACACCGACATCGTCACGCTGATCGGCATCGAGTTTGACGACAACACGCCCTGGGGCCAGCTGACGGTGCTGGAGCTGAAAATCCTCGTCCATCTCGCGCTGCAGCAGTTCGAGGAGGCGAAGGAGCTGGTGGAGGCCTTCCTGCAGTACAACACCAACACCGTCGAGCGCGGCCTGTTCTACCAGTGCATGAATGTGGTGCTGGAAGTGCTGCTCGATGACGACATGGTGCTGGAGGACTACCTCGCCAATTTCCGCCGCATGTTCGGCGATGCGCGCATGGACGCGGTGCTGGGCTCGGTGGACGGCAGCGTGCGCTTCTTCGGGCTCACGCCCACGAGCCTGCAGCTCGACGGCCTCGACCGGCACCAGCGCCTCATCGACAACTACAGGAAGCTGCATGCGGCGCGGGCGAGGTCCGTGGCGGCGCGGGGGTAATGCCGGCGCTGTCGCGGCCTGCGGCACTCCCGGGAATCCAAAAACAAAAGCCCGCCATTGGCGGGCTTTTGTTTTCAGCGACCTTCGCTCACTGCTTGATCGGCATCGACACGCCCTCCAGCTGCAGCATGCCGGCGGGGATGCGCAGGCTGATGCTGCCGCCGGGCAGCACCGAGAGTGCGGTCAGCGACACCGTCAGGTTCACGTCGGCCGTGTTCTTCAGGATCGCCACCATGCGGCCGTCGGGCAGGAACTCGACCGGGCCCTCCACCGCCACCGTCAGCGGGTAGCTGTACAGGTCGTGGTTGATGGGAATGCCGATCAGGCTGGGCGCCAGTGCCGGCAGGTCCAGGTACACGTCGAGCGTGCCGGAGAGCCGGGGCAGGCCGCCCACTTCGCGGATGTAGGCCGTCACCGGCAGCTCGCGCTGGCCGTTGCCGGGGTTCACCGCGTAGCGGGCGCGCATGATCTGCGGGCCGGTGGGCGAGACGATGGTGCCGAAGGCGCTGTTGGCATACACGGTGATGCTGGAGGCAATCAGCTGCGAGGGCTGGATCAGCACGCGCACGCCGTTCTGGCCTTCGTCGAACTCGCCCACCTCGGCGTCGAGCGCGGTGCTCAGGAACAGGAACTGCTGGGCAGGGCAGTTCTGGCCCACGGGGCAGCCGATGTTGGCGGCGGTCACGAGACCGCTCTGGCCGGTGGTGATGATGCGGCCGCCATTGCGCGCGCTGAACACGCCGCCGGACTCGGTGGCGCCGGTTTCGCCGGCATCGAGCAGGAAGTTGGCGTTCACGTCGGACGTCGGCAGGCCGCGCAGGCGCTGGAACACGGTGGTGGCCTCGGGGCCGCCGCGGAACCAGATTTCCATGGCCGGGCCGCCGCCGGTGGCGGTGGGCGCGCTGGCCGGCGTCTGCGCCAGGGCCTGGGTCTGCAGCGGCAGGCCGTTCGTGCCGCAGATGGCCTGGGTGCCGTTGCAGGTGGCGGTGGCCGACTGCGGGTTGCCGTTGGAGCCGAGCACGTAGCGGTAGAGCTCGCCTTCGGTCCACGGCGCCTCGGGCACGAAGCGCAGTGCCTGCGCCTCGAGTTCGACGCGGCCGGGCACGGTGCCGAGGCAGCTGCCGCCGGCGCTCATGCGTTCAACGCGGAAGCTGCCGGTGGCGCAGCTGGCGCCCAGCTGCACGCTGGCCGGGTTGATGCCTTGCGAGAACTGCACCTGGATCGGCCGGTCGGCCGGCAGCACCGGCAGCGGCAGCAGCTCGTCACTGGCCTTGCCGCCCACGCAGCGGCCCTGGCGGTTGGCGCCGATGTTGCGGCCGGTGGTGGCGCAGGGATAGCCGGGCGAGGTGGTCAGCACCACCGGCGAGCGGCTGCCGGGCGTGCCCAGCGCGGGCAGGCTGAAGGGCAGCGTCAGCGGCGTTACCGGGTTGCCGGCCACGTCGGTGAGGGCGGCGCTGAAGTGCACGCTGTAGTTGGCGTTGTGCGCCAGCGGCGCCTGCGGCCGGATCACCACCGAGCTGCCGTCGCTGCGCAGGCTGATGGCCTGGCCCACGCCGTCCTTGTTCAGGAACACGCTGGTGCTGTTCACCGTGCGCGGGTCCAGCGGTTCGCTGAAGGTGAGGATGACCGGATCGCCGGGGCGGGCACGGTCAGCCTGGCTGCCGGGTAGCCAGGACTGCAGCGTGGGCGGCGTGGTGTCGGCCGGCTGCGGCGGTGCCAGCGTCTGGTCGACATAGGCCTCGAGGTGGAAGGAGAGCACGCCGGCGGCCTGGTCCAGGCCCAGCACGTCGAGCTCGGCCACGCCCACCGCATCCATCACCAGCCGCCCGTCCTTCACGATGGCGGTGCCCACCACGTCGATATGCAGCAGGTTCTGGTTGAAGGCGCCGTTGGCCGCCGGCGTGGTCGAGGACATGGCGGCGTCCATGGTCAGGTAGACCAGGCGCGGTGCGTCGACGGCGTTGCTGTAGGGGTTGGCGACCATATAGCCGGTGGCATCGGAAATGATGCTGACGCTGACCGCGCCGGTGCTCAGGCCGGCCGGCACGCGGCCGACGATCTGCACGTCGACGGCGCTGCCGGTGAGCAGGTTGCCGCGCGGCACACGCAGCGGCGAGGCCTCGGGGTAGTTGGGCACGAACGCCAGTTCGGCGTAGAGGTTGCCGGCCTGTTGCGAGGCGCTGTCATTGCCGAGCAGGCGCGAGGTGATGGGCACGCTGTTGATCGGGCGTCCGGTGAGCGGCGACAGCGTGCCGTCGGCGGGCACTTCCAGCGCAATGGTTTCGCGCGGCGCCGAATCCTGCGGCACCAGCACGCGGCTGGCCCAGATGCCGGGCAGCAGCGCCTGGCCCTGCTGGCTGCGCAGGGCGGTGGTCAGCTTCAGCGTGTAGGGCTGGCCGGGCTGCAGCAGGTCGACGGGGTCGATGCTGAGCAGATGGCGGCTTGCCAGCAGTCGGGCCGGCACCAGTGCCCCGTCGGCGTCTTCCAGGCGCACGCTGCTGCCGTAGGCCAGCGTGGCCGGGTCGAGGGCCTGGGTGAACTGCAGGCGGATGGTCGAGAAATCCATGAACGGGAATGCCGCCTGGGCCGGCAGCGCGCGCTCGACCTGGAACACGGCATTGCTGCGCGTGCGCTGGTCCGGGCCGCGGTTGGCCGGGCGCGTGGTGAAGCTGACCGGCACCGGCGCCACCTCGCCGTCGGCGGCGACCAGGCCGCTCCAGCTCACGGTGTAGGCAGTGTTCTCGCGCAGGCCGGCGGCGGGCGTGAGCACCACGCCGCGGCCGTCGTTGGTGACGGCGAGCGTGAACGACACCGGCGTGCCGCCGGCGTCTTCCAGCACGAAGGCGTCGGCCAGGATGCCGCTGTCCACACTGACCGGTCCGGAGAACTGCAGTACCACCGGTGCGCTGGGGGCAATGCGGCTCTGGCCGTCATGCGGGTAGGCGTAGATGAGGCTGGTGCTGGGCGACCACGAGGGCGGCAGCGAGGTCTTCTGGCGATCACCGCAGCCGGCCGCGAGGCCGAGCAGCAGCAGGGGAACGAGGAGCAGGCGCATGGCGGGTCCTCCTCAGAATTTCAGCGTCAGCGAGCCGGCGACCACATGCACACTGCCGCCGGTTTCCAGGGTTTCGTAGGGCGCCCCGCCGTTCACCTGGCTGGAGGTGAGCTCGAACTGGCGGTCCTTCAGCAGGTGCACCTGGTAGCCCACGTCGAGGCGGACCGGGAAGGCGAAAATCCACGGGTCGCGGAATTCCGCACCGGCGCCGAGGCCGATCACCAGCCGGTCGTTGTCCAGGTAGTTCACGTCCAGCGAGCGGTCGGACTTCAGTGCCGAGGCTTCCCAGGCGGCGCCCGCCAGCAGGCGATAGCGCTCGGTCAGCCGGTATTCGATGCCCAGGCGCGGAATCAGCAGGTCGCGGAAACGCAGGTTGGCCTGGTCGCGCACGGTGTCATCGCGCAGCTGGCCTTCCAGCTGCGAC
>DAIRDY010000006.1:0-2918 GCA_036795935.1 Moraxellaceae bacterium
GCCATAAACCGGCCAGGTCTGCTGGTTGCCGCTGCTGGCCTTCACGCCCGGATAGGCGGCCGCTTTTTTCAGTGCGTCGTTTATGGTCTGCGTCAGTTGCTGCGCCAGACGGCTGGGATCGCGGTCAGTGAGTTCGATGCTGAGGGTGGCCTGCATCAGGTCATTGGGGATGACGCGCGAGACTTCGGTCGAGAAGTCCACGCGCTGATAGACCGGCGTGTCGTTTGCACTGGCGGCAAGCGGCAGCATGAGGGCGGTCAGCATGAGGGCGGGCATGGTGCGCATGATGTCTCCTGGCGGTCGGTAAGGCGCAAGCCCATGAAGATGGTCGTGCCGCCTCAGGCATGCAACTCGCGTTTGTTACTGGGTGGTTGGCGGCTCACATGCCGGGTGTCCGCCGGGCTGTCACGCCCCTGGTGACGCGCCACGAAGGCGAGGGCGCAGAGCATGCTGAAAAGCACGGCATTGGCCGGGATATGCAGGTTGAAGTCCACGCTGGAATGGATCAGCAGGCTGATGATGCCCATCATTGCCGCAAAGCCCATGCCGCGCAGTAGCGGATTGCGGCGCCGGCGCTGGGCTTGCACGGCCGCATGAAGGCTGAATACGGCAATTCCGGCAAAGAGCAGGCCGCCGATCAGGCCGTACTCGCCCAGCAGTTGCAGGTAGTCGTTGTGCGCGAAATCGAAAAAGGCGCCGACCTCGGCCGTGCGGTAAGCCGGAAACTGGCTGGCGAAGCTGCCGGCACCGCTGCCCGTGAGCCAGTTGTCCTGCACCCAGGGCAGGGCGTGTGCATTCACGTCCGTGCGTTCCTCCTTGGCCAGGTTGGTGTTCTCGATGCGTTCGACCAGGCGCTCAAGGCCAAACCAGGTGCTGATGATGAGGACGTCGATGGCGACCATGCTGACAAAAAGGATGACCATCGAGCGTGAGCTCTTGCGGAAAATCGCCAGGCCGATCAGTGCGCTGATGCCCATGCTGGCAAAGAAGGCCGTATTGCCCATGCGTGAATGCGTCATCACGAGGCCGATGACCATGGCCACGAGGAAGAGGCGGATGCGGGCCTTGCCGCCGAGGAGGATTGTCAGCAGGCGACGCAGGCGTGCACGCCAGCTCGTGCCGTTGTCGCTGCTGGAGAAACCGGCGATCAGCAGGCCGATGCCGACAGCCAGCGACATTTCCAGAAACCCGGCCAGATGGTTGCGGTTGAGGAAGGTGCCGGTGGCATCGCCCTTGTGGTGGGTCATTTCGCGTATACCCAATACGTCGAGGCTGCCGTCACCGGTCAGGGTCAGCACCCCGTATACCGCCTGCATGACGCCGCTGATCACGATGACCTGCGCCAGGCGCTCCAGGCGGACTGGTGTGCTCAGCAATTGCAGGCAGAGCAGGAAGACCAGCAGGTAGGCCGTGCTTTTCTGCAGCTTGTACAGGCTGGCTCCCGGGTCCTGGCTGATGGGCGTCCAGGTTGAGGGCAGGGGCAGCAGTTGCAGCAGCGTCCATGCCGGGATGGCAGCGAACAGCAGTACGGCCGGCAGACCCCGACGCAAGGCGGCGCTGGGGGCGATCCGGCCGCGGGCCAGCAGCCATGCCGTGCCGGTCGCCAGGATGGCGATCCAGAGCTGCAGGAGCTGAGCGGCCCAGGCGCGGTTGCTTCCCAGGGGCAGGGGCGCCAGCACCACGATCAGGCACAGGCTGGCAAAAATCCAGGTATCAGCGTTTCGCGTGGTGAGTGGCGGCATGGGGACGATAGGCGTAAAAGGAAAAGGGCCAGAAGCTGGCCCTTTTCTCGAGAGGGGTAATGATCAGGTGCAGCTGGCCACGTTGGGGTCGCAGCCGCCACCACCGCCAGATGAACCGCCAAGGAAGCTATTGACGGCCTGTATCATGACATTCGCCTTGCGGGCTGCGCGGGAATCCGGCGCTGAGGAGCCGGCAATGGCAGTGCCGGCAGTCTTGGCCGCGGCCAGGATCACGTCGTCACTCACACCCTTCTCGCGTGCAGCGGCGGCAATCGCCTCTGCCTGGCGCGGTGCCACCTTGAAGGCGGCGGCCAGCACGTCGGCCGACGGCGCCTTGGCATCAAGTGCGAGCTTCACGTACTCGACGGCCTTGTCCGGCTGGTCCGCAATCGCCGCTTCCATGATGGCGCGCGTCTGCTGTGGCGCGCTGCGCAGGGCCTGCGACAGGATGGTATCGGCCTGACGCGGCGAGGTGCGCATGGCCTGCGCGATGAACTTGGAGCCATCCACGCCTTCGGCAAGCGCACGCTGCACGATGGGCACGGTGTAGTAGCTGGCTGACTTGACGATGCCGGTCGGCACGATGACGCCGGCCTTCTCGGGGGCGCCCTGCAGGGCAGCAGCCACGACTTGTGGCGGGTTCAGGTTGTACTGGCGGTTCAGTGCCGCCGAGAGGATGTTGGCGCCCTGGTCCGGGCTCAGCTGCACGGCGGCCGTAATCGCGGCGTAGGCCAGCTCGGGTTTGGTGTCCAGCACCTGCTTGAGCGCCGCGTCGATGGACATGTTGCTCTTGAGGGCGTTCGTGAACACGGTCTGCATCGGCAGACCGGAGTTCAGGTCGCCAGCAATGTCGGCATGGGCGATGCCGATGGGAAGCATGAGGCCGAGGGCCAATCCTAAAACTGTGCGACGCATGATCTACTCCTTAAGGGGGCTGGCACAGGCCAAAAACACACCGGATTATAGGCGCAAGCGCCCCGATTTCAATGCCGGGCGCCTCTCATATTCCGTGCAAAGCCTGGGCCAGGCTGGTTACCGGGCCATGACAGTTGCGAATGCGGGGCTTGGAGGGGGCACGGGGGCGCCGCTAGAATCGCCTCCGCCTGCAAGGAGCCCCCCATGAGCCGTACGGTCAATCGCATCGAATCCTTCATTTTCTGGAGCCGCTGGCTGCAG
>DAIRDY010000006.1:3018-5332 GCA_036795935.1 Moraxellaceae bacterium
TCAGCCAGTCTTTCCGTTTCGGCCAGCGTGCGTCGCCAGGTGGCGAGCCGCGTGGCCGTGTCCATTTTCAGGAAGTCGTGCCGGTCGGGAATGCGGCCGTTGGGCAGGCTTGAGATGAACGCCGCCGATGGGGTGACCAGCAGCACGTTGTCCAGACTCTGGCCACGCGGCCGTCGCCATGGCAGCAGCTTGTCGAACCAGCCCGGCACCAGGCGCGGGCTGAAGTGCAGGTAAAGCACAAGGCCGTCGGCATAGGGCAGGGCACTGTCGAAGTGGTAGTCGGTGATGCCGCCGTCGACACAGACGCCGCCCCGGGTCCCCGGAATGTCGCAGACCGGCGCCATCAGCAGCGGAATGGAGGCGGTGGCCATCAGTGCCGGGCGCAGGTTGTCGGTCGAAAGCGCCGCTTTTTCCAGCACGAAATCCTGGCAGCCAAACGGCAGTTGCGAGTGCTCGGGGACGAACAGCAGGCGCTCGAAGTGGTGCGCCAGATGCCGTCTGCCCAAGGTATTGGCCAGTGCCGCGCGCGCCAGCGGCCAGCGCCCGGGCAAGCCGTCCCGGCCGAGCATGGCGGGCCGGCAGCGGTTGGCGATCAGGTGCAGCCGGCGTTGCGGATTCATGGTGACGGACTGATGCCCGTTGCCGAGCAGCGCATCGAGGATGCGGCCGCATTCGGTGCTGATTTCCCCGGGCGTCGGCTGTGCGCTGTAGTGCTGTTCGAAATAGGCGGCTTCGAAGCGGTCGAAAGCCGCCTCTGGATCAGGCTGGGCGTAGCAGGCGAAACGCCAGCTGCCGATGGAGGTACCGAGCAGGTCGAGGCTGACGCCTTCAGTAGCGGCCAGCCGGGGCGCGAGGACGCGGTCGAGCCGGTTCAGCACCAGCCATTTCGGGCCGCCTGACGCGCCGAGCATGGCACGGATGTCCTGCAGCTGCAGACCGTTGCGCTGCAGGTGCCGGCGGGCGGCAGGACCGGCCGCGACATGCAGGGGCGAGGTCATGCCGGCCTCAGCGCTTGCTGCCAGGCTTCGGGATCGAAGCCGCAAAGCAGCTCGCGGCCGGTGTCCAGTACCGGACGCCTGATCAGCGAGGGCTGTTGCTGCATCAGTGTCAGTGCCAGCTCGCGATTGATGGCCGCCTGCGTGTCGGCCGGCAGCTTGCGCCAGGTCGTGCCGCGACGGTTGAGCAGCGTCTCCCAGCCGAGGCGGGCCTCCCACGCTGACAGCAATCCGGCCGGCGCACCGGCCTGCTTGTAGTCATGGAAGCTGTAGGCGATGCCGTGGTCCGTGAGCCAGGCCATGGCCTTCTTCATCGTGTCGCAGTTCTTGATGCCGTAAAGGGTGACCACATTGTCCTCCGGGGGCGCAAGAAAAAGGCAGCTTGCGCTGCCTGTTCCTTGCGGCATGCGGCTCAGTCGGCGCGCAGCAGCTCGTTGATGCCGACCTTGCTGCGGGTCTTGGCATCCACCTTCTTCACGATCACGGCGCAGTACAGGCTGTACTTGCCGCAGGCCGAGGGCAGGCTGCCGGAGACCACGACCGAGCCGGCCGGAATGCGGCCGTAGCTCACTTCGCCGGTCTCGCGGTCGTAGATCTTGGTGCTCTGGCCGATGTACACGCCCATGGAGATCACGGCGCCTTCTTCGACGATCACACCCTCGACGATTTCCGAGCGGGCACCGATGAAGCAGCCATCCTCGATGATGGTGGGGTTGGCCTGCAGTGGCTCCAGCACGCCGCCGATGCCGACGCCGCCGGAGAGGTGCACGTTCTTGCCGATCTGCGCGCAGGAACCGACGGTGGCCCAGGTGTCGACCATGGAGCCTTCGTCGACATAGGCGCCGATGTTCACATAGGAGGGCATCAGTACCACGTTGCGGGCGATGTAGGAGCCCTTGCGCGCCACGGCCGGCGGCACCACGCGCAGGCCGGCGGCAGTGAACTGCTCCTGCGTCCAGTCGGCGAACTTGGTCGGTACCTTGTCGTAGAACTGCATGCCGCCACCACCGGCGATCGGCGCATTGTCATTGAGGCGGAAAGACAGCAGCACGGCCTTTTTAAGCCACTGGTGCACCACCCATTCGCCACCGATCTTCTCGGCGACGCGCAGGCGCCCGGCATCCAGTTCGGCAAGGGCTTCGGCAACGGCATGGCGCACGTCGGCAGGGGCGTTGGCCGGGCTGAAGTCGGCCCGGTGTTCGAAGGCGTCTTCGATCAGTTGCTTGAGGCTCATGGAAAAACTCCGCAGGTGAAAATGAAGCGGCCGGCGCGCGGGCGCCGGCGGCCCGGCCCAGATCTTGCGGATGTGACGAATCGAT
>DAIRDY010000006.1:5342-12842 GCA_036795935.1 Moraxellaceae bacterium
GGCGCCGGCCGCAGGAAAGCAGTTGTCAGAGTGCGCGCACGAAGTCGCGGATGCGCCGCGCCGCCTCGTCGCACTCCTCGCGGCTGGCGACCAGGGCCATGCGCACATGGTTGGCGCCGGGATTGACCTCGTTCACTTCGCGCCCGAGATAGCGGCCCGGCAGCACGGTGACATGGGTGGTGGCATAGAGCCGACGCGCAAACTCGTCGTCGGCCAGCGGCGTCGGCACCCAGAAATAGAAGCCGGCCTCGGGCATGGCGAGCGGGAGCGCATTGTCCAGCACTTGCCGGAAGCTCGCAAACTTGGCGCGGTAGAGGTCGCGGTTGGCGCGCACGTGGGCCTCGTCATTCCAGGCGGCAATCGAGGCCAGCTGGTGCTGCACCGGCATCGCCGCGCCATGGTAGGTGCGGTAGAGCAGATAAGGCTTGAGCAGGCGGGCGTCGCCGGCGACAAAGCCCGAGCGCAGGCCGGGCAGGTTGGAGCGCTTGGACAGCGAGTGAAAGACCACGCAGCGGCGGAAATCCGGCCGGCCGAGCTTCACGCAGGCTTCGAGCAGGCCGATGGGCGGCTTTGCTTCGTCGAAATAAAGCTCGGAATAGCATTCGTCGGAGACCAGCGTGAAGCCGTGGCGGTCGGCCAGCGTCAGCAGCTTTTCCCAGGTGGCAAGCGTGGTGACGGCCCCGGTGGGATTGCCGGGCGAGCAGACGAAGAGCAACTGGGTGTGCTTCCAGATTGACTCCGGCACGGCGTCGTAGTCGGGCACGAAGCCGGTGGCGGCCGTGCAGGGCAGGTAGTAGGGCTCGGCGCCGGCCAGGAAGGCTGCCCCTTCATAGATCTGGTAGAAGGGGTCCGGCATCACCACCAGCGACTTGTGCGAGCGGTCGATGGCGGCCTGGGTGAACGAAAACAGCGCCTCGCGCGTGCCCATCACCGGCAGGATCTCGGTCTCGGCATCAATGGCGGGCAGGTGATAGCGACGCTTGAGCCAGCCGGCGATGGCCTCGCGCAGCGCCGGCAGGCCCTTGGTGGTCGGGTAGACCGAGAGCCCGCCCAGGTGTTCGGTCAGCGTGGCCTTCACGAACTCGGGCGCCGGGTGCTTGGGCTCGCCGATGGACAGCGCGATGGGGCTGAGGCCGGCCGGCGGCGCGACGTCGCGGAAGAGCTGGGTCAGCTTCTCGAAGGGGTAGGCATGCAGCCTGGCGAGTTCGGGATTCATGAGAGGGCTCCTGTGGCCACGGGCGCACCCGCCGGCGGTAGCGGTGCTCAGCTGCCGTCGTCGAGCTGGCTGCGCAGGCTGTCTGCCAGCTGTGCGCAGAGGGCCGGGTCGGAAATGGGCTGCTTCTGCTTGTCGGTGATGAAGAACACGTCCTCGGCCCGCTCTCCCAGTGTAGCAATGCGGGCGTTTTGCAGGTCGACACCGGCGTCCATGAACAGGCGACCGATGCGTGCCAGCAGGCCGGGCCGGTCGAGGGTGATGATCTCCACCACCGTGCGCTGGTTGACGATGTCGTTGCTGATCGTCACCTCGGTTTTCACGTCGAAGTGCTTGAGCTGGCGCGGCATGCGGCGCTTGACGATCTCGGGGAACTGGTCGGGCTGCGACAGCGTGCGCACCAGGGTGTCGCGTATGTGCTCGAGGCGGGCGCTGTCGTTGATGGCGTCGCCGTTCTCGTCGAGCACGATGTAGGTGTCCAGCGAGAACTGCGTCTTGGCGGTGATGATGCGTGCGTCCATGACGGTCAGGTGCAGCTGGTCCAGCGCGGCCACCGTGGCGGCAAAGAGATTGGGCAGGTCGCGCGTGTAAATGAAGATTTGCGTCGCGCCACCGAACTGCTCGCTCAGGCTTTCCTTGATCAGTACCAGCGGGCCGTCGCCGGCCGGATGGCGCAGGATGGCGCGCGTGTGCCAGGCAATGTCGGTTGCCGACTCGCGCAGGAAGTAGTCGTCGCCGAGCTCGTCCCAGATGCGGTTGACGGCAGTGGCGTCGATGTCATCGCCTGTCAGTTGTGCCAGCGCTTCTTGGCGGGTGCCGGCAATCCATTCCTGCTTGTCGATGGGATTGCCGAGGCCGCGCCGCAGGGCACGCTTGGTCTGTGTGTAAAGCTGGCGCAGCAGCGAGGCACGCCACGAGTTCCACAGAGTGGGATTGGTGGCGCAGATGTCGGCCACGGTCAGTGCATACAGGTAGTCCAGATGCACGATGTCGCCGACTTTCTGTGCGAATTCGTTGATGACGTCAGGGTCGGAGACATCCTTTTTCTGCGCTGTCATCGACATCACGAGATGATTCTGGGCCAGCCAGGCCACCAGGTTGGCATCCCACTTGCCGAGCCCGTGATGCAGGCAGAATTCGCGCGCATCCACCGCGCCGAGCTCGGAGTGGTCGCCGCCACGCCCCTTGGCGATGTCGTGAAAGAGGCCGGCCAGGTACAGCAACTCGATCTTGGGCAGGCGCTGGGCGACCTTGGCCACCACCGGGAATTTCTCTTCCACTTCCGGGTAGCGGAAGCGGCGCATGTTCTTCAGCACCAGCAGGGTGTGCGCATCGACGGTATAGATGTGGAACAGGTCGTACTGCATCTGGCCGATGATGGCGCCGAAGGCCGGGATGTAGCGGCCAAGCACGCCATAGCGCTTCATCTTGCGCATCGAGGAGAACAGCGCATGCTGGCAGCGCAGCAGCTCCATGAACAGCGAGGTGTTGCGGATGTCGTTGCGGAAGCGGTCGTCGATGAGTTCGGCGCTCTCCATGATGAGGCGGATGGTGCTGGCGCGCACGCCAAGAATGTCGGCGTCATTGCCGAGCAGCACGAAGATTTCCATCAGCGCCGCCGGCGTGCGCCTGAACACCTCGTTGTCGGTGACTTCGACATAGCCGTCGCGCAGGCGGAAGCGCGAATTGATGGGGGTGATGACGGCATCGTCCTCGGCGCGCAGGATGGCCTCGTCGAAATACTGCAGCAGCATTTCGTTGAGCATGGAGATGGCCATGGCGGCGCGATAGTACGACTTCATCAGTTGTTCGACGGCGCGGTTGGCGTTGGTGTCCGTGTAGCCGAAGAGCAGGGCGACCTGGCGCTGGAAGTCGAACAGCAGGCGGTTCTCGCTGCGGCCGGCGATCATGTGCAGCGCGAAGCGGATGCGCCAAAGCAGCGACAGGCCTTCGTCGAGCTGCTGGTATTCCTTTTCGGTGATGAAGCCGTGGCCGACCAGGTCATGCAGCGTGGCGGCGCCGAAGTGGCGCTTGGCCACCCAGCCCACGGTCTGGATGTCGCGCAGGCCGCCGGGCGCATTCTTGAGGTCGGGCTCGAGGTTGTACTCGGTGTTGTTGTGCTTGGCGTGGCGGGCGATCTGCTCGTCCCACTTGGCCTTGAAGAAACTCTTGCCGGGCCACAGGTGCTCGGGGCCGGTCAGCGCCTGCATCTGCGCGCGCAGCGCCTCGTTGCCGCTGATGGTGCGCGACTCCATCAGGTTGGTGGCGATGGTGATGTCTTCGCGCGCGGCGTCCACACACTCGTCGAGCGAACGCACGCTGGAACCGATCTCGAGCCCCAGGTCCCAGAGCAGCGTGAGGAAGTCGGCAATGCGCCTGCCTTCGTCCTCGCCGAGTGCAGCCTGGCTGTGCAGCACCAGTACGTCGATGTCGGAGCCGGGGTGCAGTTCGCCACGACCATAGCCGCCGGTGGCCACCAGCGCGATGTCGTCATGGCGGTCGAGGCCAAGCGCGGACCAGGCATGGGCGAGCACGCGGTCCACCACCCAAGCCCGCATGCAGACCAGGCGACGGATGTCCTCGCCGGCGCGGAAGCGCTCGAACATCACCTGCTGGGCATGCTTCAGTGCTTCGCGGTAGGCGGCGCGGGGCAGGGCCTCGCCGGTATCGAGCCGGCCCGGGTCGAACAGTTCGGCATCGAAGCCGAGATCCAGCGGCGCGTTCATCGTGGCCTCGTCAGGCGGCAGGGGTCAGGCAGCAAGAAAGCGGAAGTCTTCTTCCTTGCGGGCAGTCAGGACTTCCACCCCGGTCGGGGTGACCAGGATGGTGTGCTCCCATTGTGCCGACAGCTTGTGGTCCTTGGTCACCGCCGTCCAGCCGTCGGGCAGGATCTTGGTATGGAAGGTGCCGGCATTGATCATGGGTTCGATGGTGAAGGTCATGCCGGCCACCAGTTCCATGCCGGTACCGGGCTGGCCGTAGTGCAGCACCTGCGGCTCTTCATGGAAGACCTTGCCGATGCCGTGGCCGCAGAAGTCGCGCACCACCGAGAAGCGCTGGCTTTCCGCGTACTTCTGGATGGCATGGCCGATATCGCCCAGGCGGCAGCCCGGCTTCACCAGTGCCAGTGCCTTGTAGAGCGACTCCTGGGTGACCCGCACCAGGCGCTCGGCCAGCACCGAGCCCTTGCCGACGATGAACATCTTGCTGGTGTCGCCGTGGTAGCCGTTCTTGATGACGGTGACATCGATGTTGACGATGTCGCCATCCTTGAGGAACTTGCTGTCACTCGGGATGCCATGGCAGACCACGTGGTTGACCGAGGTGCAGATGGACTTGGGGAAGGGGATGCGGCCGCCGCCGCCGCCATAGTTCAGCGGTGCCGGGATGCCGCCCTGCACGGTCACGATGTAGTCGTGGCAGAGCCGGTCCAGCTCGCCGGTGCTGATGCCGGGACGGACGTGCGGCCCGATCATCTCCAGCACCTCGGCGGCGAGGCGGCCGGCGACACGCATGCCGTCGATGTCTTCGGGGGTCTTGATCAGCTGGCTCATGCGGGACTCGTCGTCGGGCCGGGCGTGCCGGCGGTTGAGGCGGGAGGGGCGCTATGGTATAAAGCGCGGCGCTTTTCGGCAAACCCCTGTTGTACAAGGGAAAAGCCGGGTGCAAATCCCATAAACCGCACACATTCCGTCACGTCTGTCCGGGTGCCTTCTGAGAAAGGAAGGTTGGCAGTCGGGGAATGTGGAGGCCCAACCCAAACCGGAGTCTCATCATGGCACAGGTATCCATGCGCGAACTGCTGCAGGCAGGCGCCCATTTCGGTCACCAGACCCGCTTCTGGAACCCCAAGATGGCACCGTTCATTTTCGGTGCCCGCAACAAGATCCACATCATCAACCTCGAGCACACCGTTCCGGCACTGAATGACGCGCTGAACTACGTCAACAAGCTGTCGTCGAACCGCAACAAGGTGCTGTTCGTGGGCACCAAGCGTGCCGCTGCCCCCATCATCCGTGAACAGGCCATCCGTTGCGGCATGCCCTTCGTGGACCACCGCTGGCTGGGCGGCATGCTCACCAACTGGAAGACCATCCGCCAGTCCATCAAGCGCCTGAAGGACCTGGAAGCCCAGATGCAGGACGGCACCTTCGCCAAGCTGACCAAGCGTGAAGCGCTGGAGCGCACCCGCGAAATGGAAAAGCTGGAAAAGTCGCTGGGTGGCATCAAGGACATGGGCGGCCTGCCCGACGCCATCTTCGTCGTGGACGTTGATCACGAAAAGATTGCCATCACCGAAGCCAACAAGCTGGGCATCCCGGTCATCGGCATCGTCGACACCAACTCCAACCCGGCCGGCGTGGACTATGTCATTCCGGGTAACGACGACGCCATCCGTGCCGTGCAGCTGTATGTCAGCGCCATGGCCGATGCCGTGCTCGAAGGTCGTGAATACGCCGCCACCCATGGCGGCCGCGAAGCCGACGGCTTCGTGGAAGTGGAAGGCGCCGCCGCCGAGTAAGTCCGGCCAAGGTCGCATCCGTCAATAAAGGGGGCATCGCCCCCTTTATTACTCCTGCAATCCGGCAGGAGCAGCATTCACCCAAGCCGCGGGCCCCATGCCCCGGCCCCAACTGAGGATTGAACCATGGCAGAAATCACCGCCAGCCTCGTCAAGGAACTCCGCGATCGCACCGGCCTTGGCATGATGGAATGCAAGAAGGCCCTCACCGAAGCCAATGGCGACATCGAGCTGGCCATCGACAACCTGCGCAAGTCCGGTCAGGCCAAGGCCGCCAAGAAGGCAGGCAACATCGCGGCCGAAGGCGCCATCATCGTCGCCCAGGAAGGCAATGCCGCCATCATCCTGGAAGTGAACAGCCAGACTGACTTCGTGGCCCGTGACACCAACTTCACCGCCTTCGCCAACAAGGTTGCCCAGATCGCCCTGGCGGCCCGCGAAACGGATGTGGCCAAGATCGCCGGCCTGGCCTACGACGGCGTGACCGTCGAGGAAGCCCGCATCGCCCTCGTGCAGAAGATTGGCGAGAACATCCAGGTCCGCCGTGCCCAGCTGATCGAAGGTGCCCTGCTGGCCGCCTACATCCATGGCCTGAAGATCGGTGTCGTGGTTGCCCTGGAAGGCGGCAATGACGAGCTGGCCAAGGACGTGGCGATGCACATCGCCGCCGCCAAGCCCGAAGCCGTCGCTCCGGACGATGTCGATCCCGCCCTGGTTGCCAAGGAGCGCGAGATTGCCGAAGCCAAGGCCGCCGAATCCGGCAAGCCGGCCAACATCGTCGAAAAGATGGTCGAAGGCGCGGTCAAGAAGTACCTGTCCGAAGTGTCGCTGGTCGAGCAGGCCTTCGTGAAGGACCCGGACACCAAGGTCGGTGCGCTGCTGGCCAAGGCCGGTGCCAAGGTCGTCAAGTTCGTGCGCCTGGAAGTGGGCGAAGGCATCGAGAAGAAGGAAGTGGACTTCGCTGCCGAAGTGGCCGAGGCCGCTGCCGCTGCTGCCCGCTGAGCCCTGGCTCACCGAAAAGGCCCCATCTTGGGGCCTTTTTCTTTGGCGGGCCGGGAAAATCGCCGGCCCATCCTGTAAGATGCCGCCACTTTCCGGAGGGGCATTGCGCCCCCCGACCCAGGACCCGAACGCCCGAGGACGCCATGGCCGACCGCAACCCCGCGCACAAACGCATCCTGCTCAAACTTTCCGGCGAGGCCCTCGCGGGCGAGGCCGAATTCGGCATCGATCCCAAGGTGCTCTCACGCATCGCCCTCGAAATCGGCCAGCTGGTCGGCATCGGCGTCCAGGTCGGCATCGTGGTCGGCGGTGGCAACCTGTTCCGTGGCGCGGCGCTGCAGGCAGCAGGCCTCGACCGTGTGGCCGGCGACCACATGGGCATGCTGGCCACGGTGATGAACGGCATCGCCATGCGTGATGCGCTGGAGCGCAACAACATCAAGACCCGCCTGATGAGTGCCATTCCCATGAGTGGCGTGGTCGATCACTACGATCGCCGCGCCGCCGTGCGTCACCTGCAGGGCGGCGACGTACTCATTTTTGTCGCCGGTACCGGCAACCCTTTCTTCACCACCGACACCGCGGCCTGCCTGCGCGGCATCGAGATCAACGCCGATCTCGTGATCAAGGCCACGAAGGTCGACGGTGTTTATGACGCCGATCCGGTGAAGAATCCGTCGGCCGTGAAATACGACTACCTGACCTTCGACGAAGTGCTGGACAAGAAGCTTGGCGTGATGGACCTGACGGCCATCTGCCTGTG
>DAIRDY010000006.1:12942-16708 GCA_036795935.1 Moraxellaceae bacterium
CTGATGCAGGTGGCCAATGTCGGCGTGGAAGATGCGCGCACGCTGATCATCCAGCCCTATGAACGCACCATGATTGCGGCCATCGACAAGGCAATCCGCATGGCTGATCTCGGCCTCAATCCGATGACCGGCGATGTCATCCGCGTGCCCTTGCCGGCGCTGACCGAGGAAACCCGCCGTGACATGCAGAAGGTGGCGCGCGCCGAAGCCGAGAACGCCCGTGTGGCCATCCGCAACATCCGCCGCGACATCCTCGCCGACATCAAGGAATTGCTGAAAGAAAAGGAAATCTCCGAGGACGAGGAGCGCAAGGGCTCTGAAGACGTGCAGAAGCTCACCGACAAGTATGTCGGCGAGGTTGACCGCATGCTGGCGGCCAAGGAACAGGAACTGATGCAGGTCTGATGGTGGCCGACAGCGAAATCATCACCGCGGCACCGGACCTGGCGGATGCCGCCGGCACTGTACCGCGGCATGTCGCCATCATCATGGACGGCAACAACCGCTGGGCGCGTGCGCGCGGCCTGCCGGGGACCGAGGGTCACCGCGCCGGCGAGGCGGCGGTGCAGGCCATGGTCGAGCATGCTGCGCACCGCGGCATCGGGGTGCTGACGCTGTTTGCCTTTTCCAGTGAAAACTGGCGTCGTCCGGAACAGGAAGTCGCCGCGCTGATGCGGCTCTTTCTCGAGGCTCTGGCGCGCAAGGTGGCCGAGCTGCATGGCAACGGCATTCGCCTGCGCTTCATCGGCGACCTTTCCGCTTTCGACCCGGCTCTGCGGCAGGGCATGCACGATGCCATGGCGCTGACCGCGGGCAACACGCGCATGACGCTGGTGGTGGCGGTGAACTACGGTGGGCAGTGGGACATGGCCCATGCCGCGCGCAGTCTGGCTGAGGACGTGGCCGCCGGTCGCCTGCAGGCCGCCGACATCACGCCGGTGCTGATGGGCCAGCGCGTGCAGATGGCCGACCTGCCGGCTGTGGACCTGCTGATCCGCACTGGCGGCGAACTCCGTATTTCCAACTTCCTGCTCTGGCAGGCGGCCTACGCCGAATTCTTTTTTGTCGACACGCTGTGGCCGGATTTCGACGGCGCCGCGCTCGACCATGCGCTGGCGGATTACGCCGGCCGTCAGCGCCGTTTCGGGCGCACGTCCGAACAGGTGGAGGCCGCCCGTCATGATGTCCCCTGAACTCCGTCAACGCATCCTCACCGCCCTGGTACTGATTCCAGTGGTGGTGTGGTGCGTGTTCTTTGCAGAGGACTCCTCCACGTTTGCTGCGTTTGCTGGTGCCATTGTAATCGTCGGCGCCTGGGAGTGGACGGCGCTCATGGGCTGGCAGGCGAGGGCGGGGCGTTTTGCCTATGCCCTGCTGGTGGGCGGGCTGCTGGTCGCGATGGCCGTGCTGCCCGCGGTGTATCCGCTGACGGCGGGCTGGCTGCCGGCGCTGTACATGCTGTCGGTCGGTTTCTGGCTGGTGGCGCTGCGGCTGGTGCGCGGCTATCCGGACAACACCGGGCTGTGGGCGCACGGGGCGCTGCTGTTTCCGGTCGGCCTGATCCTGTTGCTGCCGGCCTGGCTGGGGCTGGTGTCCCTTCATGCCGCCTCGCCCTGGTGGCTGATGTATGTTTTCGGCCTGGTCTGGGGGGCCGACACCGGCGCCTATTTCGCCGGCCGTGCCTTCGGGCGGCGCAAGCTGGCGCCGGCGGTCAGCCCCGGCAAGACCATCGAGGGCCTGTTCGGCGGACTGGCGGTGACGGCATTGCTGGCGGTGGTGGTGGCGGTTTATCGCGACCTGGCCGGCATCCGTCTCGTGGCCTTTCTCGGTTTGTCACTGCTCACTGTGCTGGGCTCGGTGCTGGGTGACCTCTTCGAGTCCATGACCAAGCGCCATGCCGGCATCAAGGATTCCGGCACCATCTTCCCCGGCCATGGCGGCGCGCTCGATCGCATCGACAGCCTGACTGCGGCGGCGCCCGTCTTTGCCCTCGGCTGGTGGCTGGCGGGCGGTTTCTGACATGCAGCGCCTGACCGTGCTCGGGGCCACCGGCTCCATCGGCAGCAGCACGCTGGACGTGGTGGCACGTCACCCCGACCGCTATGAAATCTTTGCACTGAGCGCGCGCCAGCGTCTCGACGAGCTGGCCGTGCTTTGTCGTCGCTTCCGGCCGCAGGTGGCCGTGGTGGCCACGGCCGCCGATGCCGACCGTCTTGCCGGTCTGCTGGCGGGGCTGCCGGTCGACATCCGCCATGGCGAGGCGGCGCTTTGCGAGGTGGCGGCGGCGCCCGAGGTGGATGCGGTGATGGCCGCCATCGTCGGTGCGGCCGGTCTCTTGCCGACACTGGCGGCCGTGCGTGCCGGCAAGCGCGTACTGCTGGCCAACAAGGAGGCGCTGGTGATGTCCGGCGCCCTGTTCATGCAGGAGGTGGCCGCCAGCGGCGCCGTGCTGCTGCCCATCGACTCCGAGCACAACGCCATTTTCCAGTGCCTGCCGGCGGCCCATGGCCGGGCGGCCGAGGCCGCCGGCGTCGAACGCCTGTTGCTGACCGCTTCCGGCGGCCCGTTCCGGCAGTGGACGGCCTCGCAGATTGCGGCGGCCACGCCCGAGCAGGCGGTCAGGCATCCCAAATGGTCCATGGGGCGCAAGATTTCCGTGGATTCGGCGACGCTGATGAACAAGGGGCTGGAGCTGATCGAGGCCTGCTGGCTGTTCGGTGTCGGCCCGGAGCGCGTGCAGGTGGTGGTGCATCCCGAGAGCATCGTGCATTCGCTGGTGCAGTATGTGGACGGCTCGACGCTGGCCCAGCTCGGCAACCCCGACATGCGTACGCCCATTGCGCTGGGGCTGGCCTGGCCCGAGCGCATTGTCGCCGGGGTGCCGGCCCTGGACCTGTTTGCGGCCGGCAGCCTGCATTTCGAGGCACCGGACGAGGCCCGCTTTCCCTGCCTGCGTCTCGCGCGTGAGGCCATGCAACAGGGCGGTTGTGCGCCGGCCATGCTCAATGCCGCCAACGAGGTGGCGGTGGCCGCCTTCCTCGACGGGCGGCTGGGTTTTGCCGACATTCCCCGCCTTATCGAACAGGTACTTACAGAACTGCCAATGATGGCTGCCGGCGAGCTGCCCACAATCCTCGAGGCCGACCGAGCCGCCCGCGAGCGGGCGCTGGCGCGGCTTTCCCGGTGGCAGCAGTAATGGGCAGGCAATGAATTCCGTTCTCCTGATGGTGCTGGCTGCGGTGATCGTCCTCGGGCCGCTCATCGCCATCCACGAGTTTGGCCACTACTGGGTGGCCCGCCGCGTCGGCGTCAAGGTACTCACCTTTTCCATCGGCTTCGGCCCGGCCTTCCTCAAGTGGAAGAACCGCCACGGCACGCAGTTCCAGATTGCGGCGATCCCGCTTGGCGGTTTCGTGCGCATGGCCGACGAGCGCGAGGGCGAGGTGCCGCCCGACGACCTGCCCCGCGCCTTCAACAACCAGCCGGTGTGGGCGCGCATGGCCATCGTCGCCGCCGGCCCGCTGATCAACCTGCTGTTCGCCGTTTTCCTCTACTGGATTTTGTTCCTGATGCCGGTTGAAGTGCTGAAGCCGGTGGTGGGGCGCGTGATTCCCGACAGTCCGGCCGCCATGGCCGGCATCGAGCGCGGTGACGAGATCGTTGCCATTGACGGTCAGCCGGTGCGTGACTGGGAGGCTATCAATTACGCCCTGATTGCACGCATGGGCGAGTCGGGCCAGCTGCGCGTGGCCATCCGCAAGCAGGG
>DAIRDY010000006.1:16808-18146 GCA_036795935.1 Moraxellaceae bacterium
ATCAGCTTCACGCTGGAGTCGCTGGCCAAGATGCTGCGCGGCCTGATCAGCGTGGACAACTTGAGCGGCCCCATCACCATTGCTAAAGTCGCCGGCCAGTCGGCGAGCATGGGCTGGGAGGCGCTGCTCGGCTTCATGGCCCTGCTCAGCATCAGCTTGGGTGTGCTCAACCTGCTGCCCATACCGGTACTCGACGGTGGTCATCTGGTGTACCACGCCATCGAAGGCCTGACCGGCAAGCCCTTGTCCGAGCGCGTGCAGATGATCGGCCTGCGCATCGGCGTGGCCATGCTCATGAGCCTGATGCTGTTGGCCATCTTCAACGACTTAAGCCGCCTCTGACGGAACGCGCGGAGTTTCCCTCTTGATGACCCTTTTCCGGCAACTGCCGTTCATGCCGGTCCCGGCCCTGTTGCTTGCTCTTGCAGCGATGCCTGCGGCTGCCAGCGACAGCTTTGTCATCCGCGACATCCGCCTAGAGGGCCTGGCGCGTTTGTCGGCTGCCAGCGTCTATGCCGTGTTGCCGGTGACCGCCGGCGAGACCGCCACGCCCGAGCGTGTTGCCGAAACCCTGCGTGCGCTGTTCAAGACCGGCAACTTCGAGGATGTACAGATCGGTCGTGATGGTGACGTGCTGGTGCTGCAACTCACCGAGCGTCCGGCCATCATCAGCATCGACATCACCGGCAACAAGTCCATCGACAAGGAAAACCTGCTTAAGGGCCTGAAGTCGGCCGGCCTTGCCGAGGGCATGGTGTTCCAGCGTTCGGTGCTCGACCAGGTGAAGCGCGAGCTCGAGCGCCAGTACATTTCCCAGGGGCGCTATGCCGCCAAGGTCGAGGTCGAGGCCAAGGCCAAGCCGCGCAACCGCGTTGCGCTCGACATCCGTATCCAGGAAGGCGGCGCGGCGAAGATCCGCGGTGTCAACTTCGTTGGCAACAAGGTCTATGACGACGAAACACTGCGCGCTGCTTTTCAGCTCAAGTCAACGCACTTTACTTCCTTTTTCAAGAACGACGACAAGTACTCGCGCGAGAAGCTGCAGGGCGACCTTGAGCGCCTGCGCTCCTGGTACATGGATCGCGGCTATGTGAATTTCAGCGTCAACTCGACGCAGGTCACGCTGACGTCGGACCGCAAGAGCGTCTATATCGATGTCAATATCGACGAAGGCGAGCAATACCGCTTCGGCGAAGTGCGTCTGGCCGGCGAGCTGCCGGTAGAGGAGGACGTGCTGAAGCGTCTGGTGCTGATCCGCAAGGGCGACGTGTTTTCACAGGCCGGCATCACCAATACCAGCAAGCTGATGACGCGCCGTCTGGGTAACGACGGTTACAT
>DAIRDY010000006.1:18246-25321 GCA_036795935.1 Moraxellaceae bacterium
TACAAGCTGAGCTACAACTCGCAACTCTATGTGCCGATTTCAGGGCCCTGGGTGGTGCGTCTGCGCAGCAGCCTCGGCTATGGTGACGGCTATGGTGATACCGACCGCCTGCCGTTCTACAAGAATTATTTTGCCGGTGGTTTCGGCTCGGTACGTGGTTATCGCGACAACACGCTGGGGCCGCGCAGCTGCGCAGTGGCCCTCTGTCCGAACGACCCCGATCCGGAAGTGGTCGGCGGCAACATCCTGATCGAAGGCGGTGCCGAACTGGTGGTGCCGACGCCGTTTGCGGCCAACAATCGCCAGTTGCGCACGGTGCTCTTTTTCGATGCTGGCAATGTGTATGACACCGAGATTCCGGGCGCTGCGGTGGATATTACCCGACTGCGCTATAGCGCCGGCGTCAGCTTGGCATGGTTGACAGCCATCGGTCCGCTCAGCTTCAGCCTGTCCCGACCGATCAACAAGCAGGACCGCGACGACACCCAGAATTTCCAGTTCACGATCGGCCAGGGTTTCTGAGCCGGGTGATGACCAAAACGACAAGAGAGGATTTCTCCATGCGCGCTTCACTGCTGATTGCCGGCCTGCTGGCGGCGACCCTGTCCGCCCCGGTGCTGGCCAATACCAAGGTTGTCGTGGCCGACAGTACTGCGGCCCTGATGGCCTCCAACGAAGCCCGCAAGGCGGTCGAGAAACTGCAGGGCGAACTCAAGCCGCAGCGTGACCGCATGGAGTTACTGCGCAAGGAAGTGCAGGCACTGGAGCAGCGCTTCCAGAAAGACTCCGCCGTGCTCAGTGACAAGGACAAGAAGGATCTGCAGAAGCAGGCCGAGGGCAAGCTCTCCGAGTACAACAACCTGGCGCAGGTGGTACAGAAGCGCACCCAGGAAGTGCAGAACGAGTTGCTGCAGCGCATGTTGCCGAAGATGGAGGCAGCCATCGACGAGCTGCGCAAGGCGGGCAACTTCGACATCATCATCGAAAAGAAGAACGTGATCTTCGCCGACACCACGGTCGACATCACGCGCAAGATCACCGAAAAGCTGAACGCTGCCAAGTAAGCGAATGAGCGCCGTGACCGCACCCAAGGGCTGGACCCTGGCCGAACTGGCCACGCTGCTGGATGCCGAGTTGCGTGGGGATGCCAGCCTGCGCATCCATGGCCTGCAGACGCTGTCTGCGGCCGGTCCCGACCAGTTGGCCTTCCTGGCCAATCCGCTGTACCGCAGCCAGCTTGCAAAAACGCAGGCTGGTGCCGTGCTGCTGCGTCCTGCCGATGCGGAGGGCTTTGCCGGCAATGCGCTGTTGCTGGCCAATCCCTATCTGGCCTATGCCCGTGTTGCGGCCCTGCTTGACCGCACGCCGCGGCCCCCGGCCGGCCACCATGCCACGGCCGTGGTCGCGGATTCGGCCCGCATCGATGCCAGCGCGGCCATCGGGCCGCGCGCCGTCATTGGCGACGAAGTGGAAATCGGTCCCGGCACTGTGGTCGAGGCCGGTGCCGTGATCCAGGCGCGTACGCGCATCGGCAGCGACTGCCGCATCCGTGCCAATGCGGTGATCTATCACGACTGCGTGCTCGGCAACCGCGTCAACATCCATGCCGGTGCCGTCATCGGCGGTGACGGTTTCGGTTTTGCCAACGACCGTGGCCGCTGGCACAAGATTGCCCAGATCGGGCGCGTGGTCATCCACGACGACGTCGACATCGGCGCCAACACCACGGTCGACCGTGGTGCGCTCGGCGATACCGAAATCCACGAAGGCGTCATCATCGACAACCTGGTGCAGGTGGGTCACAACGTCGTCATCGGCGCGCATACCGCGATTGCCGCCTGTGCCGGGATTGCCGGCAGCACCCGTATCGGCAGCCAGTGTGTGCTGGCTGGAGGAGTGGGGGTTGTCGGGCATATCGAGATTGCCGACCGTGTGCACCTGACCGGCATGACCATGGTCACCAAGTCGATTACCGAGCCTGGCTCCTGGTCGTCGGGGACGGCCATGGAGCCTACCGAGCGCTGGAAGAAGACGGCGGTCCGCCTGCGCCAGATCGACGACATGAGCCGTCGCCTGCGCGAACTGGAAGCCGAGTTGGCGCGCCTGCAACAGGGCAAGGACCCGGTCTGAACCGGGTTTTTCCAGCAAAATCAAGCCTCAACGAATCGCTCACGAATCCTTACAATGTCGGCCACTTGCTGATTGGGTTGTGAATGCCTGGTCACGAAAATGTGCGGGTCATGCAGCCCATGAGGACAGTCAAACCATGATGGACATTCTTGAGATCCGCGAACTCCTGCCCCACCGCTACCCCTTCCTGCTGGTGGACCGGGTGACCGAGGTACTGCCCGGCGAGCGCGCCTTGGGCTACAAGAACGTGACCGCCAACGAAGAGTTCTTCAACGGCCACTTTCCGGCCAAGCCCATCATGCCCGGCATGCTGATCCTTGAGGCCATGGCCCAGATGGCCGGCATCCTCGGCTTCAAGACCACCGGCAAGCGCCCGGCTGACGGTTACATCTATCTGTTCGTCGGTGCCGACAATGTGCGCTTCAAGCGCCAGGTCGTGCCCGGCGACCGCCTCGACCTCGAGGCGGTCGCCGGCATCTCCAAGCGCAACATCTACAAGTTCACATGCCGCGCCACCGTCAATGGCGAGCTGGCCGCCAGCGCTGATATCCTCGTGGCCGAGCACCTCGTCTGACGCCGCAAACAACAATAGAGAGGCCTACCGTGATTCATCCCACCGCACTGGTCGACAAGCGCGCCGAACTGGCTGCCGATGTCGAGGTAGGCCCCTACAGCATCATCGGCCCTGAGGTAGTGATTGGTGCCGGCACGAAAATCGGTCCGCATGTGGTGATCAAGGGGCCGACCCGCATCGGTGCCCACAACCGCATCTTCCAGTTCGCCAGCGTCGGCGAGGACTGCCAGGACAAGAAGTACAGGGGTGAGCCCACCCGTCTCGAGATTGGTGATCACAACGACATCCGCGAGTCTGTCACCATCCATCGCGGCACCGTGCAGGATGACGGCCTGACCCGCATCGGCAGCCACAACCTGCTGATGGTGGGCGTGCATGTGGCGCATGACTGCAAGATCGGCGACCACAACATTTTCGCCAACACCACCGGCATTGCCGGGCATGTGCACATCGGCGACCACGTGATCCTGGGTGGCATGACCGGCGTGCACCAGTTCTGCCGCATCGGCTCCTATTCCATGGCCTCGGGCTGCAGCCTGATCGTCAAGGATGTGCCGGCCTATGTGATGGTCGGTGGCAACCCGGCCGAAGCGCGTGGCATGAACTTCGAAGGCATGCGCCGCCGCGGCTGGAGTGCCGAGACGGTCAGCACGCTGCGCCGTGCCTACAAGATCGTGTTCCGCGAGGGCCGCACGCTGGAAGCCGCACTGGCCGAGCTTGAGCCACTGGTGGCGGCCACGCCGGAGCTCGCGATTTATGTCGAGTCGCTGAAGTCGTCCACCCGCGGCATCACGCGCTGATTCCCTCCATGACGCTTCCCGCCGGCCGTCCGCTGCGCATCGGCATTGTTGCCGGCGAGGTTTCGGGTGACACCCTAGGCGCAGGACTCATTCGCGAGCTGCGCTGCCGCTATCCCGACGCCGAGTTTTTCGGCATCTGCGGTCCGCAGATGCAGGCCGCCGGTGGCCGTTCGCTGTTCCCTATGGAGCGTCTGTCGGTCATGGGGCTGGTCGAGGTGCTGGGCCGGCTGCGCGAGCTGTTCGGCATCCGCGACCAGCTGGTGGCCGCCTTCACTGCTCCCGCCATCGACCTCTTCATCGGCATTGACGCGCCGGACTTCAACCTGCGTCTGGCGGCGGCACTCAAGCCTGCCGGCATTCCCACCGTACATTATGTGAGTCCCTCGGTCTGGGCTTGGCGTCAGGGCAGGGTGGAGGGCATTCGGGCTGCCGTCGACACCATGCTCTGCCTGCTGCCCTTCGAAAAACGCTTTTATGACGAACACGGTGTTGATGCCGTGTTCGTCGGTCATCCACTGGCGGACAGCCTGCCGCTCGACAATGACACGATCGCGGCCAGACGCCAGCTTGGCCTGCCCGCCGATGCCGAGATTGTTGCCCTGCTGCCGGGCAGCCGTGGTGGCGAGGTGGCACGCATGGGCCCGGTACTGCTTGCGGCGGCGGCGCTGATCCGGCGCCAGCGTCCCGGCGTGCAGTTCATCATTCCTGCCATCAATGCCGCACGCCGCGCCGACATTGAGGCACAACTGGCGGCCGCCGACCTGCCGGTAATCCTGTTCGATGACCGTCTCGGTCCCGGCGTCGGTCGTCTGGTGATGGCGGCAGCGGATGTCGTGGTGCTGGCGTCGGGCACCGCCACGCTCGAGGCCATGCTGCTGAAAAAGCCCATGGTTGTCGGCTACCGCCTGCACTGGCTGACCTGGCTGATCGCGCGTTTCATGGTGCGCGCGCAGCATGTCAGCCTGCCCAACCTGCTGGCGGGCGAGACGCTGGTGCCTGAGCTGCTGCAGGGTGCGGCGACGCCGGAAGCCATTGCCCGCGAGACCCTGCGCTGGCTCGATGACGACATTTATCGTGAAAGCCGCCTGCGGCGGTTTGCGGCGCTGCATCGCCAGTTGCAGCAGAATGCCGACGTGCAGGCGGCCGATGCCGTGGTGCGCCTGCTGGAAAAAACAATACCTACCGGGCCGACCCCATGAGCAGCCAGCTGACCTTTCTTGCCGAATTCCCGCAGTTTGACGGGGTGCTGGTGGCCGGTGTCGACGAGGTCGGCCGCGGCCCGCTGGTGGGTGCCGTGGTGACGGCGGCGGTCATTCTCGATCCGGCGCGCCCGATTGCAGGCCTGGGTGACTCCAAGGCGCTGACCGAAAAGCGCCGCCTGCTGCTGGCCGAGGAGATTCGCGCCAGTGCACTGGCCTTTGCCTATGGCCGTGCCGACCGTCAGGAAATCGACGAGCTCAACATCCTGCGCGCCACCCTGCTGGCCATGCAGCGTGCGGTTTCCGCACTCGCCGTGGCGCCGGGGCATGTGCTGGTTGATGGCAACCGCGCGCCGGCCTTCGGCTATCCCGCCACGGCCATCGTCAAGGGCGATGCCCGCGTGCCGGCCATCAGCGCCGCCAGCATTCTCGCCAAGGTGACGCGCGACGCGGAAATGGCGGCACTGGCCGAGCGTTATCCCGCCTACGGTTTCGAGCGTCACAAAGGCTATGCCACGGCCGAGCATCTGGCGGCGCTGCGTACGCATGGCCCCATCCCCGAGCACCGGCGTTCCTTTGCACCGGTACGCGAGGCGCTGGCAGCCCGCTTGGGAGGTGCCTCCTGATGACGGCATTCGTCCATCTGCATGTACGCAGCGAATTTTCGCTGAAAGACAGCATTGTCCGCGTTGATCCGCTGGTGAAGGCCAGCCTGGCGGCCGGCATGCCGGCCGTGGCCGTCAGTGACCGCATGAACCTGTATGCGCTGGTGAAGTTCTACAAGAGCGCACAGGGCAAGGGCATCAAGCCGGTATTCGGTGCCGACCTCGTGATCCGCGAAGGCGACGAGCTCTGTGAAGTGACCGTGCTGGTGATGAACGAGACCGGCTACAGCAACCTCATCCGGGTCATTTCGCGTGCCTATATCGAGGGCCAGGAACTGGGTGAGCCGCAGGTGCAGCGGCGCTGGCTGGAGGAGGGCGGCGAGGGGCTCATCGTGCTGCTCGGCCGGCGCAGCGATGTCGGCATGGCCTTGCTCGGTGCCGACGCCCAGCAGGCCGTGCCGCGCCTCGCGCGCTGGCTGGAGCATTTTCCGCAGTGTACCTATCTGGAAATCACCCGTGCCGGCCGCGACGGTGACGAGCGTCATCTTCATGCCGCGGTATCGCTGGCGGATGCGCTGCAATGTCCGGTGGTGGCGACCAACGACGTGCGCTTTCTCTCGCCGGAGGATTTCGAGGCGCATGAGGTGCGCGTGTGTATCGCGCAAAGCTATGTGCTGGCTGATCCCAAGCGTCCGCGCGACTACACGCAAGAGCAGTACCTGAAAACGCCGGCGCAGATGGCCGAGCTGTTTGCCGACATTCCCGAAGCCCTGGCCAACACGGTCGAGATTGCCCGCCGCTGCACGCTGAACCTGACGCTGGGCAAGAACTTCCTGCCCGACTATCCGGTGCCGGCCGGGATGACCATCAACGAGTATTTCGTCCAGCATTCGCGCGAGCGCCTTGAGCAGCGCCTGGCGAAAATCCTGGACCCGGCAGCACCCGACTACGCCGAGCGGCGCAAGATGTATGCCGACCGCCTGGATTTCGAGCTCGGCATCATCAACCAGATGGGCTTCCCGGGTTACTTCCTCATCGTCATGGACTTTATCCGCTGGGCCAAGCAGAACGGCGTGCCGGTCGGGCCGGGACGTGGCTCCGGCGCCGGCTCGCTGGTGGCCTATGCACTCGAGATCACCGATCTCGACCCCTTGCCCTACGACCTGCTGTTCGAGCGCTTCCTCAATCCCGAACGTGTGTCCATGCCCGACTTCGATGTCGACTTCTGCATGGACGGCCGCGATCGCGTGATTGATTATGTGGCCAACAACTATGGCCGCGAGGCGGTGTCGCAGATCATCACCTTCGGCACCATGGCGGCCAAGGCCGTGGTGCGTGACGTGGCCCGTGTGCAGGGCAAGTCCTACGGCCTTGCCGACAAGATTTCCAAGCTGATTCCCTTCACGCCCGGCATTTCGCTGGAGGAGGCGCGCAAGGAAGAGCCGCAGCTTGACGAGCTGCTCTCCAATCCGGAGTTCTCCGACCACGAGGATGCGCTGGAAATCTGGGAGATGGCGCTCAAGCTCGAAGGCATCACCCGCGGCGTCGGCAAGCATGCCGGCGGTGTGCTGATCGCGCCCGGCAAGCTCACTGATTACACCGCCGTGTTCTGCGATGAAGAAGGGCGCTGGGTCAGCCAGTATGACAAGGACGATGTCGAGCAGGTCGGTCTCGTCAAGTTCGACTTCCTTGGCCTGCGCACGCTGACCATCATCGACTGGGCGCTGAAGGACATCAATGCCAAGCGCGCACGGCGCGGCGAGCCGG
>DAIRDY010000006.1:25421-26713 GCA_036795935.1 Moraxellaceae bacterium
GGCTATTCGCTGGGTGGTGCCGACATGCTGCGTCGCGCCATGGGCAAGAAGAAGCCCGAGGAAATGGCCAAGGAGCGTGTCAAGTTCATGGCCGGCGCCGAAGCGCAACAGATCGACAAGGACCTGGCCGGCCACATCTTCGACCTGATGGAAAAATTCGCCGGCTACGGCTTCAACAAGTCGCACTCGGCCGCCTATGCGCTGGTGTCCTACCAGACCGCCTGGCTGAAGGTGCATTACCCCGCCGAATTCATGGCGGCGGTGCTGTCCTCGGAAATGCACAACACTGACAAGATCGTGACCTTCATCGAGGAGTGTCGCGAGATGAAGCTGCGCATCGCGCCGCCGGACGTGAACGTCGGTCAGTTCAAGTTCGTGACCACGGAGGAAGGCGAGATCATCTACGGCCTGGGAGCGATCAAGGGTGTGGGCGAAGGCCCCATCGACAGCATCGTCACCTCCCGCAACGAGCAGGGCGTCTACAAGGACCTGTTCGATTTCTGCCGCCGCGTTGACCTGCGCAAATGCAACAAGCGCACGCTGGAGGCGCTGGTGCGCGCCGGTGCGCTGGATGCGCTGGGCCCGCATCGCGGCGTGATCATGGCTTCCCTGGACGAGGCGGTGGCGGCTGCCGAGCAGCAGGCACGCAATGCCGATGCCGGCATCGTCGACCTTTTCGGCGATGTGGTCGACGCGGCGCCCAGCGGCGAATTTGTCGAGGCCCCGCAATGGACCGACGACGAGCGCCTGATGGCCGAAAAGGAAACGCTCGGGCTGTATCTCACCGGTCATCCCATCGACCAGTACGAGAGCGAGCTTGAGCGTTTTGTCGAGCAGCGTCTGGCCGACCTGCAGCCGACACGGCGCGGGGTCACCACCACAGTCGCCGGCCTGGTGCTCGCCACCCGCATCCAGAAGGGGCAGCGCGGGTCACGCGCCTTTGTCCTGCTGGATGACCGTACCGGCCGCATCGAGGCGGCGCTGTTCACTGACGTTTACGAGCAGTACAAGCAGCAGCTGACGCGCGATACCGTGATCGTGGTCGAAGGTGAGGTCAGCAACGACGATTACAGCGGCGGCCTGAAGATGGTCGTGCGCAAGGTGATGAGCCTGGCCGAAGCGCGCGCCAGCCGCAGTCGCGGTCTTGAGTTGCGTGTCGAGGCCGGTGCCGTCGGCAGCCGTTTTGCCGACGAGTTGCGCCAGTTGCTGGCCAGTCATCGCCCTGTGGCAGGCGGGCAGGGGGCGGCCGTACGCCTGCGCTACCGGCGCCCGGATGCCGAGGCCGTGTTGCG
>DAIRDY010000007.1:0-1482 GCA_036795935.1 Moraxellaceae bacterium
CCCGCCGGATGCCCCGCTTTCTCGATGGCTTCCTTCACCTGCGGCGGCATGTAGGTTTCGTCGTGCTTGGCCAGCACTTCCTCGGCTTCGACCATGCCATTCACGAAGCGGCCGTTGGCAACAATGCCCTGCCCCTCGCGGAACAGGTCGGGCAGGATGCCGGTATAGGTCACATCCACCTGCTCTTTCAGGTCGGTGATGGTGAAGCGCACGGCCAGCGAATCCGGCTCGCGGCGCACCGAGCCCTGCATCACGAGGCCGCCCACCTGCAGGCGCTGGCCTTCCGGCGCTTCGGCCTGTGCCAGCTGCGTGGGCGTGTAGAACAGGTTGATGTTCTGGCGCAGCGCATAGGTGGCAAGACCAACGGCAATGCCGACACCGACCACCAGGGCGATCAGGATGTAGAGGGTTTTCTTGCGCTTGGCGTTGAGCGTGAATGACATGACTGCCTCAGGATTGGCGCCCGTCCCGGGCCTCGCGTTTCAGTTGTGCCAGCTGCTCCTGCTGCCAGCGGCGCCGGCGCAACACCGGCTGCACGATGTTCCAGACCACCACGGCCAGCGTGAGGCCGTAGGCCGCCCAGACGAAGGGGCCGTGGGCGCGGCCGTTCCAGGTCATCACCAGGAAATCGGCGAAGCTTTCAAACGCCATGGCCGGCCTCCCCTTTCGCGATGTCGCGCACCCACTGCGTGCGGCGCTCGCGCTCCAGGATTTCGTTGCGCGTGCGCGCCAGTACCGTGGCGGCAAAGAAGGCATAAAAGCCGAACAGCATGACGATCAGCGGCAGGTACATTTCCGGCGGCATGGCCGGGCGCTCCGTCACCTTGAACGTGGAGCCCTGGTGCAGCGTGTTCCACCACTCCACCGAGTACTTGATGATGGGCAGGTTGACCACGCCCACCAGCGAAAGAATCGCGGCGGCTTTGGCGGCACTGGCCGCGCTCTCGTAGGCGGAGTACAGGCCGAGCACGCCGAGATAAAGAAACAGCAGGATGAGCATGGAGGTCAGCCGCGCATCCCACACCCAGTAGGTGCCCCAGGTCGGCTTGCCCCAGACGGCGCCGGTGAACAGCGCGAGAAAGCAGAACCAGGCGCCGATGGCGGCGGTGGAGCGCGCCACCATTTCCGCCGTCTTCACCTTCCATACCAGGCTGATGAGTCCGCAGGCGGCCATGAGCACATAGCCGCCCATGGCCAGGCTGGCCGCCGGCACGTGGATGTAAATGATGCGGTAGCTGTGGCCCTGCTGGTAATCGGGCGGCGCAAACGCCAGCCCCCACACCGTGCCGATGGCGAGCAACAGCCCGGCCACCAGCCACAGCCAGGGCAGCCACTGCCCGCTGATGTCATAGAAATGTCGCGGGCTCACCGTGCGATTGATGTAAGCCCAGACCGCCTTCCACATGAGCACCTCTGCTCGCTTGTCCAGCGGCGATGGCCATGGCCACCGCCGTTTCTCGATTCGTTGCCCCGTCGCGCCCT
>DAIRDY010000007.1:1582-26114 GCA_036795935.1 Moraxellaceae bacterium
GGCAGCGCCAGCATCACCGCCGCCACCGGCGCCAGCACCACCAGCGGCAGGCCGGTCTGCAGCCAGTGCGCCAGCACCTTGGCCAGCACCAGGAGCGGCAGCGGCGCCGGCGCCACCAGCAACTGCTCCAGGCTGCCGTCCTCCAGGTCCTGCCGGAACAGGCTGTCCAGCGACAGCAGCATGGCGAGCATGGCGCCCACCCAGATCACGCCGGGCGCCATGACGGCCAGCAGCCGCCCCTCGGGCGTGACCGCGAGCGGGAACAGCGTCACCACCAGCAGGAAGAAGCCGAGCGGGGTCAGCCAGTCGCCGCTCTGGCGCAGGGCCAGGCGCAGGTCGCGCTGCAGGAGTGCCAGCACGGCCTTCATGACGCCGCCCCCGGTGCCGGGCGGAAGCTGGCGACATCAAGGCGCGACACCGGGAAGCCGGGCGCGAATTCGTGGTGCGTGGTCAGGAGCACCATGCCGCCGGCCGCGGCGTGCGCACGCAGCCAGCCTTCCAGCTCGGCCACGCCCTGGCGGTCAATGGCGGTGAACGGCTCGTCCAGCACCCAGAGCGGGCTCTGCTCGACAAACAGGCGGGCCAGCGCGGCGCGGCGGCGCTGGCCGGCGGACAGTCGCGCCAGCGGTACGTCCTCGTAGCCATAGAGCCCGGTCGTCTCGAGCGCAGCCTCGACGGCGGCGCGGTCCGGGGCCATGCCACGAAGGCGGGACAGCCAGTCCAGGTTTTCGCGCGGGGTCAGCATCAGCTTGAGGCCGCTCTGGTGGCCAAGCCAGGTCATGGCGCGCAGGAAGGCGGCGGGGTCGTCGTCGACCGGGCGGCCCTGCCAGCTGAGGGTGCCGCGGTCCAGTGCAAACAGCCCGGCGATGCCGGCCAGCAGCGTGGTCTTGCCGGCGCCGTTGGGACCGGCCACCTGCAACACCTCGCCCGGCGCCAGACGGAAGTCCAGGCCGGTGAAGAGCACGCGGTCATCGCGGCTGGCTTGCAGCTGGCGGGCGTCGAGCAAGGAGCGGCCTTCAGGGGCGGGTGAAAGTCGGGCGCGATTATAGCCATGTCGGCCCGGGCCCCGTCAGGCGGCCAGCTGACACAGCGCAGGGAATTGCAGGGAATTTGTTAAACGCCGGAGAAGACACCCCGCCTGTCCTGCCCGTGCCACCGGCTTGCGGCTACTATCCGGACATCACCCTGCAAGGAATCCGGCATGACCCGCCTGTTCTCCCGCATCGACGACTGCCTGGACGATGTCATTACCCGCCTGGGCCCTCGCCTCACCCTTGGCATCCCGCTCGGCATCGGCAAGCCCAACCCCCTGGTCAACGCGCTCTATGCCCGCGCCTGTGCCAACCCCGGCCTGAAGCTGCGCATCCTGACCGCGCTGTCGCTGGAAAAGCCCAAGGCCGCGAGCGACATGGAAGCCCGCTTCCTCGACCCCTTCGTGGCCCGCGTCTTCGGCAACTACCCCGATCTCGACTATGTGCGCGACCGCCACAAGGGCCAGCTGCCCGCCAACGTGGAGGTGGTGGAGTTCTTCCTGAAGTCCGGCGACTACCTGCACAACGACTACGCGCAGCAGCACTACCTGAACAGCAACTACACGCATGTGGCGCGCGACATGATCGTGCAGGGCGTGAACGTGGTGGCGCAGGCGGTGGCCGTGCGCGAACGCGGCGGCCGCACCGAGTATTCGCTGTCCAGCAATCCCGACGTCACACTGGACCTGATGCCGCTGCTGCGCGACAGCGGCCGCCCGGCCTACCGCATCTTCGTGGTGAACCGCGAGCTGCCGTTCATGGAAAACGATGCGCTGGCCGACACCACGGAAGTGGACGCCATCGTCGACGACCCGGCCGGCACGCACACGCTGTTCTCCGCGCCCAACATGAAGGTGGCGCTGACCGACTATGCCATCGGCCTGCATGTCAGCGCGCTGGTGAAAGACGGCGGCACGCTGCAGATCGGCATCGGCTCGCTGGGCGATGCCATTGCCCATGCGCTCATCCTGCGCGACCGCCACAACGGCCCCTACGCGCAGGCCCTGCGTGCCGTCGGTGCGCCGCTGGACAACAGCGCACCGTTCCGCGAAGGGCTGTACGGCTGCTCGGAAATGTTCGTCAACGGCTTCATGGCGCTGATGGAGGCCGGCATCCTGCGCCGCGAGGTGTTCGACCACGAAGGCCTGCAGCGACTGCTGAACGCCGGGACCATCAGCACCATCATCAACGACGCCACGCTGCCCGCGCTGCGCGCGGCGCGGCTTGTGCACTCGCCGCTCACCGACGACGACATTGCCTTCCTGAAGCGCTACGGCATTTTCCGCGACGACGTCCTGCTGCGTGATGCCACCGTGCACATTGACGGCGAACAGATTCCCGCCCTGCCGGACGATGCCGCTGCCCTCGCCCGCCTGAACCGGCACTGCCTCGGCGCGCGCCTTGCGCGCGGCATCACCATGCACGGCGGCTTCTTCCTCGGCCCGCGCGATTTCTACGAGAAGCTGCGCCAGCTCACGCCCGAGGCACGCGCCCGCATCGGCATGACGCGCATCGGCTTCATCAACCAGCTGTACGGACAGGAAGCGCTGGCCGTGCAGCAGCGTCGCGACGCGCGCTTCGTCAACACCTGCATGATGGTGACGCTGCTCGGCGCTGCCGTGTCCGACGGCCTCGATTCCGGCAAGCTGGTCAGCGGCGTCGGCGGCCAGTACAACTTCGTGGCACAGGCACACGAGATTGCCGGCGCGCGCTCCATCCTGATGCTGCGCGCCACGCGCCAGAGCCACGGCCAGACGGTGTCGAACATCGTCTGGAACTACGCACACACCACCATTCCGCGCCACCTGCGCGACATCGTGGTGACCGAATACGGCATGGCCGACCTGCGCGGCCAGACCGATGCCGAGGTGATCAAGCGCCTGCTTGCCATTACCGATTCGCGCTTCCAGCCCGAACTGCTGGCGCAGGCCGTCAATGCCGGCAAGGTGGAACCCGGCTACCAAATTCCCGAGGACCGCCTGCAGAACCTGCCGGAGGTGCTGAAAGCCAGGCTCGCGCCGCTCACCCGCGAACAGCTGCTGCCCGATTTCCCCTTCGGTTCGGACTTCACGCCCGAGGAGCTGGCCATCATCCGCATCCTGCAGCGCATGAAGGAAAGCACCGAGCATCCGCTGCAGCTGGTGAAAAGCCTGGTCAGCAGCCTGCGCGAGGAAAAAGACGTGCCGGCGGCGTGGCTGGAGCGCCTGCAGCTCGACAATCCGGAGACGCTGCGCGAAAAACTGCTGCGCCAGCTGTTCATCGGCAATGTCTGAGGAGACGGCCGGCGCAGCCGCTCGCGGCGCCGGCCGTTGTGACATCGACAGCCCCCGCCGGCACCGTTAGGGTGCCGGCATCCTCCTTAGTGGCCGCCATCATGACCTTCACCGATTTCCCCCGTGACATCCCCGTCGGCATCAGCCAGTGCCTGCTCGGCGAGAAGGTGCGCTACGACGGCGGCCACAAGCTCTCGAAATACTGCGTGGACACCCTCTCCGGCTGGTTCAGTTTCGTGCCGGTCTGCCCGGAGATGGGCATCGGCATGGGTTCGCCACGCGAGGCCATCCACCTGCAGGGCGACATGGACAGCGATGTCATCCGTGCGGTCGGCAATCGCACCGCCACGCTCGATGTCACCGAAAAGCTTGAAGCCTACGGCCGCGAGAAAGGCCGGGAACTCACCCAGCTCTGCGGCTACATCCTGATGGGTCGCTCGCCGAGCTGCGGCATGGAGCGCATCAAGGTCTACCATGCCAACGGCAATCCCATCGCCAAAAGCAGCCCCGGCCTGTATGCGCGCGAATTCATGAAGCAGCAGCCGCTGCTGCCGGTGGAAGAGGAAGGTCGCCTGCAGGATGCACGCCTGCGCGAGAACTTTGTGGCGCGCGTATTCGCCTACCGGCGCTGGCGTGCGCTCAACGAGCAGGGCCTGTCGCTGGCCTCGCTGCAGGATTTCCATGCCCGCCACAAATACCTGCTGCTGGCCCATCACCAGCCGGCCTACCGCTATCTGGGCCGTGTGGTGGCGCAGGCCCACCAGCGCCCGCTGCCGGAGGTGGCAGCCGAATACGGCCAGCTGTTCATGGCGACGCTGAAAAAGGTGGCCAGCAACCGCAACCACGCCAACGTGCTGCAGCACCTGATGGGTTACCTGAAGCACGCCATGGATGCGAATGCCAAGCAGGAGCTGCTGCACCTGATCGACGAGTACCGGCATGGCCGCGTGCCGCTGATCGCGCCGCTGACGCTGCTGCGCCACTACCAGAAGAAGGAACCGAATGCGTATATCGAGCGCCAGGTCTATCTGGCGCCGCACCCGCCGGAGCTGATGCTGCGCAGCTTTCTTTGACCGCTTGCCGGTCCTGCCCGCGCAGCCTTTCCGCCGGCGATGGTCGACACGCTTAGGCGGGAGGCCCGTCGTAGCTCACGGACAGCACATAGAACACGCCGCGCCCGGCCGGGCGCTCGACAATCACCTCGTCATCCACGCCCTTTTTCAGCAAGGCCCGCGCCATCGGCGCGTCGATGCTGATCCAGTGCTTGTCGGTATCCGTCTCGTCGGGGCCGACAATGCGCAGCGCCAGCACGTCGCCCGAGTCCGCGTCCTCGATCTCCACCCAGGCACCGAAAAAGATGCGCGTGGGATCGGCGGGCTTCTGGTCGACCACCTTCAGCACTTCCAGCCGCTTCATCAGGAAGCGCACGCGGCGGTCAATCTCGCGCAGCAGTTTCTTGCCGTAGATGTACTCGGCGTTTTCCGAGCGGTCACCCATGGCGGCGGCCTCGGAAACGGCACGCGTCACCTCGGGGCGGCGCACGCGCCAGAGATGGTCGAACTCGTCCTTCAGGGCCTTGTGGCCCTCGGGCGTGATCAGCGGTGTGCGGGGACCGAAGCCGGTCGGCGGGCGATAGCGGGACATGGGCAGCGGCAGGGATGTCGTGGCTCTGGCCGGCGATTCTGCCTTGTCCGGTAGCGCGGGGAAATGCATGGCGAATGCGCCGCAGACCTGATCGGACTTGCGGTTGCAGCGGCCGGCCCCGTTCAGCGCCGCACCGGCCGCTTCTGCAGCTTGCGCTGCAAGGTGCGCCGGTGCATGCCGAGCAGGCGTGCGGTTTCGGAGATGTTGCCGCCGGTTTCCGCCAGCACCTTCTGGATGTGCTCCCACTCCAGCCGGTCCACCGACATCGGCACGGCCTCCTGCACGGCCGCCGGCGCCAGCGTGGCAGCACCACCGAGTGCGGCCAGGATTTCATCGGCATCGGCCGGCTTGGCCAGATAGTTCACCGCGCCCTGCTTCACCGCCTCGACGGCGGTGGCAATGCTGGCGTAGCCGGTCAGCATGACCACGGCGAGACCCGGTGCACGTGCCAGCAACGCCGGCAACAATTGCAGGCCGGATTCGCCGGCCAGCTTGAGGTCGAGCACGCAGCCGTCGAAACGGCCGGCCGCCAGTGCGGCCAGCGCCGCCGCCCCCTCGCCCACCGCCACCGTCTCGATGCCGCGGCGCTGGAAGGCGCGTGCCAGCGTGTGCCGGAACACCTCGTCGTCGTCGATGACCAGGATGCGTTTCATGCGCCCTCCGCCACGGCCAGTGCCGTCCACGGCAGACAGAGCCGGGTGCGCGTACCGCCCTGCTTCAGGGCTTCGATCTCGATGCGCCCGCCGAGCGGGGTCAGGCTGGCATGGCTCAGGAAATAGCCGATGCCGAGGCCGTCCGCCTTGTTGCTGACAAAGGGCTGGCCCAGACGCTCGGCAATCCCGGGCGCGATGCCCGGGCCGTCATCGCTGATGTCGATGCGGCATTCGCCGGCCTCGTCATGGCAGGCAAGCCGCACCTCTGCGCGCGCGGCCTGCGCTGCATTGTCCAGCAGGTTGCCCAGCACCTGCGGCAGTACCGCCGGCACCTGCAACGCACGCTCAGGCAGCTCGCCGTCGATGCGGAAACGGCGGCCCGGGTGCAGCAGCTCCATGCGCGCCACGGCTTCGCCGAGGAAGTCCGCCAGCATCATCTGCCGCGGCAGGCCACCCGCCTGCTCGCGCAGCCCGTGCAGGATGTCGCGGCACAGCCCGAGCTGGCGCCGCAGCAGCTGCATGTCGGCCCGCAACGGCGAGTCGGCCGGCAAGTCCTGTTCGATGTCGGCGGCGAGCACGGTCATGGTCGCGAGCGGCGTGCCGAGTTCATGCGCCGCGCCCGCCGCCAGCGCGCCCAGCGCCACCACCTGCTCGCGCTGCAACAGGTGCTCCTGCTGCTCCGCCAACCGGCGATCCTGCTCGCGCAGTGCGCCACTCATGCGCGACACGAAAAACGTGATCAGCCCGGCACTGAGCAGGAAGTTCAGCCACATGCCGAAGATGTGCAGGTCGAAACCGGCCGTGGGCGGCGTGGCCGTCATCACCATGCGGTGATGCGCATGCGGGTCGTCGGTTTCCAGCGCCAGCACATGGGCGCTGTGGTCGCCATGGCCGGCATGTTGCGCAGGCGATGCGCCGGCAAAGGGCGCAAACGGCTGGTACTGGAACAGCAGCAGCGTGTAGGCCCCGAGCGTGAGCAGCGCCAGCACCACGCTGAAGCCGACACGCAGCGTGGCCGCCGCAATGGTCAGCGGCACCAGGAAGCCGAAAACAAAGGGATTGGTGGCGCCACCGGTGCGGTACAGCACCACCGTCATCACCAGCACGTCGAGCAGCATCTGCCCGAACAGCGTCAGCTCCTGCACCGGGCGGCCGCGGCGCAAGCGCCAGACCGTCCACAGGTTGAAGCCGGTGAGCATGCCGATGGCGCCCAGCACGACGGGGTCGGCCAGCAGCGCCGCGCCGTAGAGCAGCCCGGCCAGCAGGCCGCCCAGCACGATGGCGACGATCAGCAGGCCGCGCAGCCAGGCCAGGCGGCCGAGGTTGCGGCGCAGGGCATCGCTGTCACGGGCAAGGACAATGGGCATGGGCAAACCGCAGGCAAAGAAAAAGGTGCCGCAAGGACACCTTTTTCGGGGGAGCCGGTCAAGCCGCTGCGACAGCATGTCGCAGGGCCGGCAGGCGGGTCGCTCAGGCCAGGTTGGCGTTCACGAAATCCCAGTTCACCAGCTTCTCGAGGAAGGTGCTGATGTAGTCCGGGCGGCGGTTGCGGAAATCGATGTAGTAGGCGTGTTCCCACACGTCGATGGTCAGCAGCGCCTTCTGACCGTGGGCCATTGGCAGGTCGGCGTTCGGGGTCTTGGTGACTTCGAGCTTGCCGTCCTTGTTCAGCACCAGCCAGGCCCAGCCGGAGCCGAACTGGGTGGTGGCGGCGGCCTTGAACAGCTCGACGAACTTGTCGTAGCCGCCCAGGTCGGCGTCGATCTTGGCCGCGATGGCGCCCGTGGGCTTGCCACCGCCATTCGGCTTCATGCAGTGCCAGTAGAAGGTGTGGTTCCAGATCTGCGCGGCGTTGTTGAAGATGCCGGCGCGGCTGGCATCACCGGCCGAGGCCAGGATGATTTCTTCCAGCGACTTGTCGGCCAGCGGATTGTCCTTGAGCAGGTTGTTCAGGTTCACAACATAGGCGTTGTGGTGCTTGCCGTGGTGGAAATCCAGCGTTTCGGCGCTGATGATCGGTTCCAGCGCGTTCTTTTCGTACGGCAGGGCGGGCAGTTCGATGGCCATGACGGTAATCCTGTGTCCGTGGGTGGGATAGGGTGCCGCCTGTACGCGGCGCCGGGCGATTATGCAGTGCGGCCGGGGGACGGGCAATTCGACTGCCGCGCGGGCAGAAACGACAAGGCACCGCGAGCGGTGCCTTGTGGGGAGAACCCCGTTCAGTCGTCGAGGTCGTAGTCGTAGTCGCGCAGGCGACGCTGGAGCTTGCGCTCCTCCAGCAGATCGTCGATGACCCGACGCCGCGTCAGGGAATTCTTCACTGCCGCTGCCTTTGCCGCCTCGTCGTTTTCGACTTCGGCGCCTTCCTCGAAGACCTCTTCCAATTCGAACTCTTCCGATTTGCCAGTAGCCATGTGAACCTCAGAACTGAGAATCGCAATGACAGTTGATGCTGATGGCCGGCTATATACGTCAAAGCCCGGGAGCTGTAAAGCGAGCGCACCGCACAGTCGTCGCCCGCCGCGACGGACGCCCGCCGATGCCTGCCCGGGCGGCATGTCGCGGCCCATCCGGCCACCGGCAGCCTGCTGGAAAATGCGGTTCAGCAGGCCCCTGCAGGCAGCATAGACCGGAAATGAAAACGGCCGGGGAAACCCGGCCGTTTTCATGACACCGACGCACTCAGGCGGCGTAGTCCTTCAGCTTCTTCAGCGGGCGCACCTTGATGGTGTTGCGGGCCGGCTTGGCCTTGAACACGGTCTCTTCGCCGGTGAAGGGGTTGATGCCCTTGCGCGCCTTGGTGGCGGGCTTGCGCACCACCTGGATCTTGAACAGGCCGGGCAGCGTGAAGTGGCCGACAGCGTTCTTCTTGACGTGGCGCTCGATGACGGCACCCAGCTCGTCGAGCACGGTCGAGACCTGCTTCTTGGTCAGCTCGGTGATCTCGGCGAGTTCGGCCAGGATCTGGGTCTTGCTCATGGCTTCGGCCACGGCAGCACCCGGCTTGCGCACGGCCGGCTTGGCAGCGGCCTTGGCGGCGGGCTTCGCAGCCGGCTTGGCGGCAGGCTTCTTGGCAGCGGCAGTCTTGGCGGGAGCTTTGGCAGCCGGCTTGGCAGCGGCTTTGGCGGGGGTCTTGGCAGCGGGGGCTTTCTTCGGAGCGGCTTTGGCAGTCGTCTTCTTGGCTATGGCCATTGTGGTCTTCCTGTCGAGTATGGAGTCCGGATCGGGTGCATGGCCTGCGGCAGCAGACAGGCAACGCACCGTGTTCGCCGGCAACAGCAGAATTCCTGCGAACTGGCACCGATATATAGGGGATTTGTCTGGGGCCAGCAATAGCGTCCGGGCGCGGAAACCCTGTATTTCACGGGTTTTTTTGATTTTCCCTGGCATCGTGCCTGTCCGGCTGCGGGAAAAGCGTCAAATCCTTCTGCCGGCCCGCGCACGCCGGGTGCCGGCGAAGCCGGCGCCGGCTGCCGTTCCGCCCGCCCTGTGCGTATAATCGCCCCCCTTTGGAGACCGCCGGGAACGACCTGCGGCCGGACGATTCGGGGCTGAAACACCATGATGCGCACCCACTACTGTGGCGAACTCAACGAACAACACATCGACCAGACCGTGACCCTCTGCGGCTGGGTGCACCGCCGTCGCGACCATGGCGGCGTGATCTTCCTCGACATGCGCGACCGCGACGGCCTGGTGCAGGTGGTGATCGACCCCGACACC
The DNA here is from genome assembly GCA_036795935.1 of Moraxellaceae bacterium. Lineage (GTDB taxonomy): Bacteria > Pseudomonadota > Gammaproteobacteria > Pseudomonadales > Moraxellaceae > UBA2031. The sequence goes on from DAIRDY010000007.1 coordinate 10,907, forward strand.
CCCGACGCCTTCGCCCGCGCCGACCAGTCGCGCTCGGAATACGTGCTGAAAATCGTGGGCCGCGTGCGTCGCCGCTACCAGGGCACGGAAAACCCGAACATGCCCACCGGCATGATCGAGGTGCTGGGCAAGGACATCGAGATCCTCGCCGAAGCCGAGACCCCGCCCTTCCCGCTCAACGACGACTTCTCCAACGTCGGCGAGGAAGTGCGCCTCAAGTACCGCTTCCTCGACATGCGCCGCCCGGAAATGCTGGAGCGCATGCGCTTCCGCTCGAAGGTCACCAGCAAGATTCGCACGTACCTGGACAAGCACGGCTTCCTCGACGTGGAAACCCCGGTGCTGACCCGCGCCACGCCGGAAGGCGCGCGCGACTACCTCGTGCCCTCGCGCACCCAGCCCGGCTCCTTCTTCGCGCTGCCGCAGTCGCCGCAGCTCTTCAAGCAGTTGCTGATGGTCTCGGGCTTCGACCGCTACTACCAGATTGCCAAGTGCTTCCGCGACGAAGACCTGCGTGCCGACCGCCAGCCCGAATTCACGCAGATCGACATCGAGACGTCGTTCCTGTCCGACGAAGACATCATGCAGATCACCGAAGGCATGGTGCGCGAGCTCTTCGACGAGCTGCTGGGCGTGAAGTTCGCTCCCCTGCAGCGCATGACCTATGCCGACGCCATGCGCGACTACGCCTCGGACAAGCCCGACCTGCGCATCCCGCTCAAGCTGGTCGACGTGGCGGACCTGATGCAGGACGTGGAGTTCAAGGTCTTTGCCGGCCCCGCCAAGGACCCCAAGGGCCGCATCGTCGCGCTGCGCGTGCCGGGCGGCGGCGCCATGCCGCGCAGCCAGATCGACGACTACACCAAGTTCGTCGGCATCTACGGCGCCAAGGGCCTGGCCTATATAAAGGTGAATGACCTGGCCGCCGGCATCGAAGGCCTGCAGTCCCCCATCGTGAAGTTCATCGAACCGGTGGTGATGGAACTGCTCAAGCGTGTCGGTGCCGAAAACGGCGACCTCGTGTTCTTCGGTGCCGACAAGGCAAAGATCGTCAACGACGCCATGGGCGCACTGCGCGTGAAGGTCGGCCACGACCTGAAACTGGCCACCTGCGAATGGGCCCCGCTGTGGGTGGTCGACTTCCCCATGTTCGAGGAAGTGGACGACGGCCAGTGGACCTCGGTGCACCACCCCTTCACGCTGCCCAAGTGTGACGTCGAGACCATGAAGAACAACCCGGGCGCGGCACTGTCGGTGGCCTATGACTTCGTGCTCAACGGCACCGAAATCGGTGGTGGCAGCTTGCGCATCTACAACCTGGCCATGCAAAAGGCCGTGTTTGAGGCGCTCGGCATCGGCGAGGAAGAAGCCAACGAGAAGTTCGCCTTCCTGCTCGACGCCCTCAAGTACGGTGCCCCGCCCCACGGCGGCCTCGCCTTCGGCCTCGATCGCCTGATCATGCTGATGACCGGCGCCCAGAGCATCCGCGACGTCATCGCCTTCCCCAAGACCAAGACTGCCGAATGCCTGATGACCCACGCCCCGGCGCCGGTCGAGCAGAAGCAGCTGCGCGAGCTCGGCATCCGCCTGCGCGAGAAGGAAAAGGCAGCGGAATAATCACTCACCACGTCCAACTCCCGCTCCCTGCGTGCGGGGAGAAGGTCAGGGTGAAGGGGCAGGCGCATGCAGCACCCCCTCACCCGGGCCCTCTCCCCGAGCCGGGAGAGAGGCCGCAACAACGAGGAATGACACATGGCCGGACACAGCAAATGGGCCAACATCAAGCACCGCAAGGAGCGCCAGGACGCCAAGAAGGCCAAGGTCTTCACCAAGTACCTGCGTGAACTCACCGTCGCCGCACGCATGGGCGGCCCGAGCGAAGCCGACAATCCCCGCCTGCGCGCCATCGTTGCCAAGGCGCTGACCGCCAACATGACGCGCGACGTCATCAACCGCGCCATCCAGCGTGGCGCCGGCGGCGACGACGACAAGAAGCTCGACGAACTGACCTATGAAGGTTACGGCGTTGGTGGCGTGGCGGTACTGGTCGAGGTCATGACCGACAACCTGAACCGCACCGTCGGCGACGTGCGCCACGCCTTCTCCAAAAACGGCGGCAACCTGGGCACCAACGGCTCGGTGGCCTACCTGTTCAGCAAGCGCGGCGAAATCAGCTATGCCGCGGGCACTGACGAGGACAAGGTGATGGAGGTTGCGCTCGAGGCCGGTGCCGACGACGTGCAGTCCGATGCCGACGGCATCACCGTCATCACCACGCCGGAAGCCTTCGGCGACGTGCTCGATGCCCTCAATGCCGCCGGCCTCAAGGCCGAGAGTGCCGAGGTGACGATGAGCGCCAGCACCCAGGCCGACATCACCGATGTCGAGCAGGCGGAAAAGATCATGAAGATGATCGACATGCTGGAAGACCTGGACGACGTGCAGGAGGTCTACAGCAACGCCAGTTTCAGCGATGAAGTGATGGCGGCGCTGAACAAGTAAGCCGCTGCAATTCCCGAGGGGCCACCATGTGGCCCCTCGTCGTTTCCGGCGGCGCTTCCTGCTATACAGACAGCCTTGCCCCCTACCCGCGCCTCATGACCGCATGACCCTCATCCTCGGCATCGACCCCGGCTCCCGCACCACCGGCTTCGGCATCGTCGACTCCGACGGCCAGCGCCATCGCTATGTTGCCTCCGGCTGCATCCGCATGGCCGAGCTGCCGTTGCCCGAGCGCCTGCACCGCATCTATGCCGGCATTGCCGAGATCGTTGCCACCTACCACCCCGAAGACGCCGCCATCGAGCAGGTCTTTCTTTCCAACAATGCCGACTCCGCCCTCAAGCTCGGGCAGGCGCGCGGCGCCGCCATCGTCGCGCTGATGAACCACGGGCTGCCGGTGGCCGAATACTCGGCGCGCCAGGTGAAGCAGGCCGTGGTGGGCAAGGGCTCGGCACTCAAGGAACAGGTGCAGCACATGGTGGTGCGCCTGCTCGGCCTCGACCGTGTGCCGCAGGCCGATGCCGCCGATGCGCTGGCCATCGCGCTCTGCCATGCCCAGACCGCCAACAGCCTCGCCCGGCTCGGCGGCGGCAGCCTGCGCGAAGGCCGGGCACGCGACTAGTGCCGGGGGCCGCGCGCGCCCGCAAGAAAAGTTATAAATGCCGGCGCCATGCGCCGCTGCCGAAGGAAGCCACCCGATGGACCACAGCATTGTTTTCCAGGGACAGATCCGCAGTGACCTGAACCTCGACGAAGTCCGCAACAATTTCGCCCGCCTGTTCCGTCTGGAAGCAGGCCCCCGCCTGGACCTGCTCTTCTCCGGAAAGCCGGTGGTGCTCAAGAAGGGCTTGAGTGCCGAAGAGGCGCAACGCTACGCGGAAACACTGCTGCGTGCCGGTGGCATCTGCGAGGTCCGGCGCCAGGGGGCGGAGGCAGACACCGCCATGCCGGCTCCCGCGGCACCGACACCGCCTCCTGCCGCACCGGCCGCAAGCAAACCTGGCTGGGAAAGCCTGACACTGGCGCCGGTGGAAAAAAAACCGGCGCCTGAGGAGCCGCCTCCGGCCGTCACGCCCGGACATCGGGTAGCACCTGCCAGCAACGGCAGCTCACCCTATGCCGTCAGTCCGGGCAGCCGGCGTGTGGAGCCCGTTGGCGAGGCAAACACGTCCGGCATGGGTGAGCGTGCCGTACTCCCGGAGGCAGCCGCAGGCCTGAGCTGGGGCGGCTTCCTGATGAACTGGATCTGGGGGCTGGGCAATCGCAGCTATGTCGCGCTGGTCTGCCTGATCCCGGTCGTCGGTTTCTTCTTTGCCTTTTACCTGCTGTTCAAAGGAAGGGAGATGGCATGGCGCAACCGCGAGTGGGAAAGCGTCGAGCATTTCAACAGGGTGCAACGTCGCTGGGCGATTGCCGGCATCGTCGTGGTCCTGATCGCAGCGATGGTCGGATTCAACAAGAGCACAAACCGCGAAAAGATTGATCCGCAGGCACTGGTCGCCCATGTCCGGGCCCAGGCGGACATGTCGCCGGAAGAGCGGGCGGCGGATCGCGAGGAGTACATGCGGCAGTTCAAGAGCCCGCTGATCCGCCAGCAACTCGAAGAGTTCTACCGCGAGGTTGACCGCATGCAGGCTGAACAATCCGTCGAGTAGTCAGACTACTGTACGCATAGCCAGCCACCCGCCGCCGTAGTAAGCTCGCCGGCAACACGCCCGCCGCGCCGGGCCCATGCCGGAGACCTGCCTTGATTGCCCGCCTGCACGGACAGCTGATCGAGAAACAGCCCCCCGTCCTCGTTGTCGATGTCGGCGGCGTCGGTTATGAACTCGACGCCCCGATGAGCACCTTCTACAAGGTCACGCTGGGGGCGCCCGTCACCCTGCATGTGCACCACGTGGTCCGCGAGGACGCCAGCCTGCTCTTCGGCTTTGCCAGCCGCGAGGAGCGTGACCTCTTCCGCACGCTGATCAAGGTCAACGGCGTCGGCCCGAAGATGGCGCTGGCCATCCTCTCCGGCATGGAGGCCGATGCCTTCGCCCGCTGTATCCGCCAGGGCGATGTCGCCACCCTCACCCGCATTCCCGGCGTCGGCAAGAAGACCGCCGAGCGCCTCGTCATCGAGATGCGCGACCGTGTCGGCGACGCCCCCGCTGCCAACGGCAACAGTGATGGCAGCGCGGCCGCGGCCTCGCCGGTGCAGGAGGCCATCACCGCCCTCGTGGCCCTGGGCTACAAGGCAGCCGAGGCCGAACGCGCTGTCGGCCGTCTTGAGCAGGACGATGCCAGCACCGAAGACCTGATCCGGCAGGCGCTGCGCGGCATGGTGCGCGCCTGAGCGCAGCCGTCTCGCCGCATCGCGCCGCCTCCGATATGCTTGCCGCGCCCGGCGGCCTGCCGGGCCCCAAGACGTGCGTGGAACCCCGACCGTGAGCCTGCTCGACACCGACGACCGCCTGATCTCCCCGGACAGCAAGGGCCCGGCCGCCCGGCGCGACGACGCCATCGACCGCGCCATCCGCCCCACCCGCCTCGACGACTACATCGGCCAGCCGCAGGTGCGTGCGCAGATGGAAATCTTCATCCACGCCGCCAAGACCCGGCGCGAGGCACTGGACCACACACTGATTTTCGGCCCGCCCGGCCTCGGCAAGACCACGCTCGCCAACATCATCGCGCGCGAAATGGGCGGCCAGTTGAAATCCACCTCCGGCCCGGTGCTGGAAAAGGCCGGCGACCTCGCCGCCCTGCTCACCAACCTTGAAGCCGGCGACGTGCTGTTCATCGACGAGATCCACCGCCTTTCGCCGGTGGTCGAGGAAATCCTCTATCCGGCCATGGAGGACTACCAGCTCGACATCGTCATCGGTGACGGCCCGGCGGCGCGCTCGATCAAGCTCGACCTGCCGCCGTTCACGCTGGTCGGCGCCACCACGCGCGCCGGCCTGCTGACCTCGCCGCTGCGCGACCGTTTCGGCATCGTGCAGCGCCTGGAGTTCTATTCGGTGACCGACCTGGCGCACATCGTCGGCCGTTCCGCCGGCCTGCTCAACGTGCCGGCCGATGCCGAGGGTGCCGGCGAGATCGCGCGCCGCGCGCGCGGCACGCCGCGCATTGCCAACCGCCTGCTGCGCCGCGTGCGCGACTACGCCGAGGTGAAGGCCGACGGGCATATCAGCGCCGCGGTTGCCGCCGCCGCCCTCGACATGCTTGATGTCGACCGGCACGGCTTCGACGGCATGGACCGCCGCTTCCTGATCACGCTGATGGAAAAGTTCGGCGGCGGCCCGACCGGCATCGAATCGCTGGCCGCGGCACTGTCCGAAGATGCCGGCACGCTGGAAGACGTCATCGAGCCCTACCTCATTCAGCAAGGCTTCGTCATGCGCACGGCGCGCGGCCGCGTGGCCACGCCACATGCCTACCTGCACTTCGGCCTGCCAACACCGGAGCGCCTGCACGAGCACCTGAAACAGACGGACCTTTTCTGACCATGCCGGCGTTCACCTTTCCACTGCGCGAATTCGTTTTCCCGCTCCGGGTTTACATTGAAGACACGGACGGCGGCGGCATCGTCTATTACGTTAACTACCTGAAATTCATGGAGCGCGCGCGCACCGAGTTCCTGCGCGACCTGGGCTTCCAGCACTACCTGCACTCGGATGAAGACTTCATGTTCGTGGTGCGCGGCGCCGACATCCGCTATTTCGCGCCCGCGCGCATGGACGACGCGCTTGCCGTGAGCGCCCAGGTGCAGTCGCTGGGCCGCGCCTCACTGGTGTTCCGCCAGGAGGTACGCCGCGACAGCACGGTGCTCGCTGGCGGCCAGATCGACATTGCCTGCGTACGCCGCTCCGACCTGAAACCCCGCGCCCTGCCCGACCGGCTGCTGGGCCTGCTCAAGACCCGTTACGGAAATCCGCAATGAATACCGCTTCCGATCTTTCCGTCTGGCACCTGATTGTCCACGCCAGTTTCGTGGTGCAGTTGGTGATGCTGACGCTGGTGTCCGCCTCGGTGGCGTCCTGGGCAGTCATCTTCCAGCGCCGTACGCTATACCGCGCCGCCGCCAGCGAAGCCTCTGCCTTCGACGATGCCTTCTGGTCGGGCGGCGACCTGTCCATGCTCTATGAAAAAGTCAGCAAGCGTGCCGAGGTCAGCGGCCAGGCCAGCATCTTTCGCGCCGGCTTCAAGGAGTTCCAGCGCCTGCGCGAGAAAGGCGCCGACGCCGATGCCGTGATGCAGGGCGTGACGCGCGCCATGCGCATTACCCTCACCCAGGAACAGACGCGGCTGGAAGCCCACCTCAACTTCCTTGCCAGCGTCGGCTCCACCAGTCCCTATATCGGCCTGTTCGGCACCGTATGGGGCATCATGACCTCCTTCCTCGGCCTGGCCAAAGTGCAACAGGCCACGCTGGCCGTGGTCGCGCCCGGCATTGCCGAGGCGCTGATCGCCACCGCCATCGGCCTGTTCGCCGCGATTCCCGCCGTACTCGCCTACAACCGCTTCTCGGCCTCGAGCGATGCCCTGCTCACGCGCTATGAAACCTTTGCCGACGAATTCATCGGCATCCTGCACCGCGAAGCCCACGCCCGGCACTGAAGGCCACCACCATGGAACACACCTTCCGCCGCGAGCGGAAAAAACCGGTCGCCGAAATGAACGTCGTGCCCTACATCGACGTCATGCTGGTCCTGCTCGTGATCTTCATGATCACCGCCCCCATGCTGACGCAGGGCTTGCAGGTCGAGCTGCCGAAAGCCGTCACCGACACGCTGTCGCTGAAAAACCGCGAGCCCATCGTGGTCAGCATCAAGGCAGATGGCAGCTACTGGCTGAAGCAGGGCAGCGAGAAAGACCGGCGCATCGAGAAGCGCGACATCACCGGGGCCGTGCAGGCGCTGGTGGACAAGCACCCGGAGGTTCCGGTGCTGGTCAATGGTGACCACCGTGTGCCCTACGGCAGCGTGGTGACACTGATGGCCGGCCTGCAACAGGCCGGTGTCGGCAATGTCGGCCTGCTTACCCAGGCGGAGCCCGATGCGCGCCGCTAGCCTGCCCGTTCCGGCCGCGAGCGGACTGGCGCCGGCACTGCGCCTGTCACTGGCGCTGCATGCGGGCATCGTCCTGCTCGCGCTGCTGCTGCCGCAACTGCACCGCACGCCGGAAATTCCGCCGCCGCGTGTGGTCGAGGCCGTGCTGGTCAGCAGCACGCGCCCGCAGCCGGCACCGCGTCCCGAACCCTTGCCCGAGCCAGCACCACCGCAGCCGGCGCCACCGCCACCCGAACCGCAAGCGCCCCCCAAACCGCCTCCTCCTGCGCCGGCACCCAAGCCTGAGCCCGTGCCGGCGAGCGTGCCCAAGGTGGCCGTACCGGCGCCCAAGCCTGCCGAGAAGCCCGTCGCCAAACCGGAGCCCGAGCCTCCGCGCCCGGCGCTGCGTCCGCAGCCCCTGAACCGCTCCGCGCTCGATGCCGAAATGGAGGCGCTGAATCGCGAGCTGCGCCAGCGTGAAGCCGATGCCGAAGCCGAGCGCCTGCGCCGCGAGCTCGAACGCAGTGCCGCCACTGCGCGTGCCACGGCCAACCAGCAAATCGTCGACCGCTACCAGCGCCTGATCCAGCAACGTGTGGCGACAAAATGGAACAGACCGCTGACCGCGCGCCGTGGCATGGTCACCCTGCTGCGCATCACCGTGCTGCCCGGCGGCGAAGTCGGCAGCGTGGTCACCACCACCTCGAGCGGTGACGCCGCCTTCGATGCCAGCGCCGAGGAAGCCGTGCGGCGCGCGAGTCCGCTGCCGGTGCCCGACGACATCGCCGTGTTCAACCAGAATTTCCGCAGTTTCACCTTCAGATTCAGTCCGGAAGACCTCTGATGCGCCTTCTTGTTTCCGCCCTGCTGCTGTTGCTTGCCACCACCGCCCGCGCCGAACTCGTCATCGAGATCACCCGTGGCGCCGACGATGCACAACCGATCGCCATCGTGCCCTTTGCCGGCCCGCAAGCCGGCGACAATCTCGGCAGCATCATCGCAGCCGATCTCGAACGCAGTGGCCGCTTCCGCCCGCTGCCGGAGAACCGGCTGCCGGTGCGCCCGAGCAATGGCGGCGAGGTGCTTTACAGCGAATGGAAGGGCGTGGACGCCGGCCACCTTGTGGTGGGCTCGGTCAATGCCCTGCCTGACGGCCGCCACCAGATCCGCTACGAGCTGTTCAGCATGGAGCGCCAGACGCGCATGCTGGGCGAAAGCCTCACCGTGAAAAGCGAACACTGGCGCGATGCCGCGCACTTCGCGGCCGACAAGATTTTCGAGGCCATCACCGGCGTGCGTGGCGACTTCTCCACCAAGATTCTTTACGTCAACCTGTTCCCCCAGGACGGCAAGCCGCGCTACCGCCTGGAACTGGCCGATGCCGACGGCCAGCGCCCGGTCAGCATCCTCGAGTCGCCGGAACCGATTCTGTCGCCGGGCTGGTCGCCGGATGGCCGCAAGGTGAGCTATGTGTCTTTCGAAAGCGGTCGTCCGGCCATTTTCGTGCAGGACATCGCCAGCCAGGAGCGCCAGAAGCTGGCCAGCTTCCCCGGCCTCAACGGTGCACCGGCCTGGTCGCCGGATGGTCGCAAGCTGGCACTGACCTTGTCGCGCGACGGCAACCCCGAGCTTTACCTGATGGACATCGGCACTCGCGCACTGACCCGTCTCACCAATCACCCGGCCATCGATACCGAGCCACGCTGGACGCCGGACGGCAAGTCGCTGGTCTTCACCTCCGACCGCGGCGGCAGCGCGCAGATTTACCGGCTCTCGCTGGCCGACCTGTCGGTGAAGCGCCTCAGCTTCGAGGGCAATTACAACTCGCGCGCCGATGTCAGCCCCGATGGCCGCTTGCTGGCTTTCGTGCACCGGCCGCGCGGCCAGCAGTTCCAGATCGCGCTGCAGGATGTGCAGAGCGGCGTGCTCACCAGCCTGACCCAAACGCCGCTCGATGAAAGTCCGAGCTTCTCGCCGAATGGCCAGGCGCTGGTCTATGCCACGCGCCGCGGCAAGTATGGCGAGCTCGCCATCGTTTCGATTGACGGCCGCAGTCGCGTGCGCCTGCCGGCACGCCTGGGTGAAGTGCGCGAGCCGGCCTGGTCGCCCTTTCTCCGCTAAGCGCCTGCTGAAAAATATTCTGCGGTTTCCCGGCCGGGGATGGCCGCGTCGCGAATCCGTCACGACTGCGTGAATGATTCGGCCTGAAGGGATTCCCGTCCTGCGCCGGAATCACTGGCCGGAAACCCGGCATCGGCATTTTCGGCAAGCAGCCAAACGCCCCCTGCCACACGGCGGTAGCCGTAATGACAAGTGGCGTATCCGTTGTTTGGCGGACTGTGCTTCTTTTGTAGCGCCCAGTTGTAATTCGCCCGTCCATTTGGAGAATGGGCAGCGCTCGGGCAATACCCGAGCATTTTTATAGGATTTTTACACCCTCCCGTGTTTGTCCGCCTGCTGAAATGGAGATTGCGCCCATGTTGCCCGCCCAGCTGAAAGTTCTCTCTGCCGCCCTGCTTGCCCTCGGCCTGGCTGCCTGCACCACCACCAAGGCTCCGGAAACGGCTCCTGCCACTACCGAACAGAGCGATGCCGCTGCCCGCGCCGCCGCTGAAAAAGCTGCTGCCGACGCAGCCGCTGCTGCTGCCGCCAAGACCTCGGCTGCCGGCACCGGCACCGGCATCGACAGCCAGTCGCTGGCCGACGGCAGCGCCAAGCTCGCCAACGATGTCGCTGCCCGCCTCGGCGTGCGCGTGTTCTACTTTGGCTATGACGATGCCACGCTGCAGGGTGCCGACCTCCAGGCCCTGCGTGCCCACGCCGCCTACCTGAAAGCCAACAGCACTGCCCGCCTGACGCTGGGCGGCCACGCTGACGAGCGCGGCACCCGCGAATACAACATGGCGCTCGGTGAGCGTCGCGCCAAGGCCGTGGCCAGCTTCCTGACCAGCAACGGCGCCCGCGCCTCGCAGCTGGAAGTGGTCAGCTTCGGTGAAGAAAAGCCCGCAGTGGCCGGTGAGGGCGAAGAGTCCTGGGCCAAGAACCGCCGCGTGGAGCTGGACTACACCGCCGGCCGCCCGTAAGCGGTACGCAACAGCAGTATTGAAACGGGCCTTCGGGCCCGTTTTTTTTGGCCGGGCACCGCGCGCCGCAGACCGGCAGGCTTTTGCCGATACCGGCAGGCAAACCCTTTCCCGGCATGGTCCGCTTCTGCTAGAAGGGAGCATTCGTTTACCCCCTCTGGAAGCCTGACATGCAAAAGGGACTTTCGTTCTGGAAAAAGGACTGGGTGGCCGGTCTTGCCATCAGCCTCGGCGTCCTCATCGCCGCCTCTGCCACCGACGTGGTCGACCGCATCGAGAACTACGCCTACGACCTCGGCGTCCGTGCCAGCAGCAAGGAGCCGGGCGACCGCATCGCCGTCATCGCCATCGACGACCAGAGCATTGCCAACATGGGCCGCTGGCCCTGGCCGCGCACCACACTCGCCAAGATGGTGACCGACCTGAATGCCGGTGGCGCCCGCGCGATCGGCCTGCCCTTCTTCCTGTCCGAGCCGCAAATCGACCCCGGCCTTGCCTCCATTCGCGAACTCAATGCCTTTTATGAAGAGCAACTGGTCGCGCTGGCCGAAGAAGCGCCGGCCCTGGTGACGCTGGGCGAAAAGCTGGGCGAAGTCGAAGCCCGCCTCGACACCGACCAGCACCTGGCCGATGCCTTCGGCAATGCCGGCAACGTGGTGCTGCCGATGCAGTTCGTGCTCGGTGAAATGCAGGGCAATCCGGACAGCGACCTGCCGGACTATGTGACGCGCAACCAGATCATCGCCGTGCGCGACCGCATTGGCGCGGCCGAGAACTACCTGCTGCCGCCGGAAGCCAACCAGGCCGTGCCGCCGATCGAGCTGCTGGGCAGCAAGGCCGCCTTCATCGGCCACCTCAGCATCAATCCCGACGCCGACGGCGGCATCCGCCAGGATGCGCTGCTGCTGCAGTACGGCAATGCCTATTACCCCTCGCTGTCGCTGCTGCTCGCCGCCAAGAGCCTGAACCTCGGCATCGGCGACATTTCCGTGGATCTTGGCGAGGGCCTGCGCCTCGGCAAGCTGCAGGTCACCACCGACCCCTACCTGCAGATGCGCACCTTCTTCTACGGTGACAAGGGCGGCCGCCCGGCCTTCAGCGAGGATTCGTTCTTCGATGTCGCCAGCGGCAAGATCCCGCTGTCCAAGTACAAGGACAAGGTCGTCATCATCGGCCCCACGGCCTATGGCCTGGGCTCGCCGCAGGTGACGCCGATCTCGCCGGCCATGGAACCGGCGCGCATCCTCGCGCACAACGTCGCCAGCATCCTCAACCAGAACTTCTACGTGACCCCGGCCTGGGCCACCGCCGTGCGCTGGGTCGCCGTGCTGCTGGCCGCGCTGTTCGTCATCCTCGGCCTGTCGCGACTCAAGGCCGGCCCCGCCGCCATCGCCTCCGGTGCGCTGATCGGCGCGCTGCTGGTGGCGCATTTCGTGTTCATGACCGGCTCCGGCGTCTGGGTGCCGCTGATGCTGCCGGCCATCCTGATCGCCGTCGGCTATGTGCTGATCACCACCAAGCACTATTTCGTGACGGAAAAGGCCAAGGAAAAGTCCGAAGTGCAGTCGGCCGAGTCCAACCGCATGCTGGGCCTGGCGCTGCAGCAGTCCGGCCAGCTCGACATGGCCTTCGAGAAGTTCCGCAAGTGCCCGATGGACGATTCGATGTCCGACGTGCTGTACAACCTCGCGCTCGACTACGAACGCAAGCGCCAGTTCAACAAGGCGGTGTCGGTCTACCAGTACATTGCCGACTTTGATCCCAAGTTCCGCGACCTGCCGCAGAAGCTGCAGCGCGCCCAGAAGCTGGAAGAAACCGTCATCCTGGGCGGCGGCGGCATGAGCTCGGCAGCGGCCACCATGATCCTGGCTCCCGGCAGCGACGAAAAACCCATGCTCGGCCGCTACCAGGTGGAAAAGGAACTCGGCAAGGGCGCCATGGGCGTGGTCTATCTGGGCCGCGACCCCAAGATCAACCGCGTGGTCGCCATCAAGACCCTGGCACTCAAGGACGAATTCGAAGGCGACGAGCTGGTGGAGATCAAGGAACGCTTCTTCCGCGAAGCCGAAACTGCCGGCCGCCTCAACCACCCCAACATCGTCACCATCTACGACGCCGGCGAAGAGCATGACCTCGCCTACATCGCGATGGAGTTCCTGCACGGCCACGACCTCGCGCGCTACGTGAAGCCGGATGCGCTGATGCCGGTGCCCAAGGTGGTGAACATCGTCTACAAGGCCGCGCTGGCGCTGGACTACGCGCACAAGCACAACATCGTGCACCGCGACATCAAGCCGGCGAACATCATGTACGACCCGGACAAGGGCACGATCAAGATCACCGACTTCGGCATCGCGCGCATCACCGACGCCAGCAAGACCAAGACCGGCACCGTGCTGGGCACGCCGACCTACATGTCGCCGGAGCAGGTGGCGGGCAAGAAGGTGGACGGCCGCTCCGACCTGTACTCGCTGGGCGTGATGTTCTACCAGATGCTCTCGGGCACCGCGCCTTTCCGCGGCGAGTCCATGGCCACGCTGATGTACAAGATCGCCAACGAGCCGCATGTCTCGGTGTTTGAACAGCGCGCCGAACTCGAAGCCATGCTGCCCTGCATCGGCGGCATCATCGACAAGGCCATTGCCAAGAATCCGGACGAGCGCTACCAGAACGGCCAGGAGTTCGCCGCCGCCATCAAGGCCTGCGTCGACGCCTGCAGCAAAAAGAACAATACCGAGCCCATGGCCGAGGACACGGAGTAAGCCCGCGGGCCGACCTCCGCCCGGCCGAGCCGGCACACAGGACAAGAATGTGAAAGCTCCCGTCTACAGCGGGCGTACCGACACCGGTCAGGTACGCCCCCACAACGAAGACAGTTTTGCGCTGGCACCCGAACTCGGGGTGGCCATCGTCGCCGACGGCATGGGTGCGCATGCGGCCGGCGAGGTGGCCAGCCAGATGGCGGTCGACGTCGGCCTGGCCATCCTGCGCCAGACCGCGGGCGTACCCGCGCGCGACCGCCTCGACACCGCGCTGCAGGCCGCCCACGGCAGCATTCTGGAAAAGGCCGGCAGCTCGACGCGCTATCAGGGCATGGGCACCACGGTCGTTGCCACGCTGATCGAAGGCAGCACCCTCACCCACGCCCATGTCGGCGACTCCCGGCTCTACCGCTTCCGCCGGGGCCAGCTCGAGGCCCTCACGCGCGACCATTCGCTGCAGCAGGAATTCGTCGACCAGGGCCACTACAGCGCCGAGGAAGCGCGCGAGAAAGTCGCCCGCAACATCCTGACCCGTGCGCTAGGCCTGGAAAGCTCGCTGCGCGTGGACATCGGCAGCACCGCGCTGCAGTCCGGCGACCGCTACCTGCTCTGCTCCGACGGCCTGTACGAAATGGTCAACGATGCCGAGATTGCCAGCTGGCTGGCCCGCGGCCTGAAGGGCGATGCCTGCTGCGAGGCTCTGGTCGAGCTGGCCAATGCCCGCGGCGGCCGCGACAACATCACCGTGGTGCTGATCGACATTCCGTAACAGACGCCGCGCGGCGCGCTTGCCACACTGCGTGGCAGTCAGCCGGCCTGCCGCCGGCGTTCACGTTTTTCCCGGCCGCCCGCGCGGCCTGCTGCATCCAGGAACCCGCATGTCCGCTCCCTTCCGCCCTGCCCTGCTGTCCCTGCTGCTGGCCGGCCTCGTGCCGGTGGCAAGCGCCCAGATCATCATCGAGGAGCGGCCGCTGAGCCGCCCCTTCACGCCCGCCACGCCGGCCGCACCGCCCGTGGTCGTTACCGCCAGCCCCGGGCCGGCGCCGGTGGCGGCCGTCAACAGCGAGCCCCTGGCCACGCCCGAGGCAGAGGAAAACGACGGCTCGGCCGCCGGCCTCGACCTCTTCACCAAGGTCCAGTTGCTGCAGCAGGAAACCGCCGAGCTGCGCGGCCTGATCGAGCAGCAGGCCCACCTTATCGAACGCCTGCAGGCCGACCTGCGCAGCCGCTACACCGATCTCGACCAGCGCCTGCTGCTCCAGCAGGAGCAGCTGAAGCAGGCACAGAGCGCGCCGGCTGCCCCCGAAACCGCCGCCAGCACAACCGCCACGGCACCGGCCAGCGCCAGCATCGAGGACGAAAAGCGCGCCTATCTCGCCGCCTATGAAATGTTCCGCTCCGGCGGCCCGGACAAGGCCATCCCGCCGATGCTGGCCTTCGTCAACCGCTATCCGGCCTCGACCTTCACGCCCGGCGCCCACTACTGGCTGGGCGAGTTCTACCTGAATGCCGGCACCCCCAACCCGGCCAGTGCACGCAAGCACTTCGAAACCGTGCTCGCCAAATTCCCCGAGCATGACAAGGCACCGGCCTCGCTCTACAAGCTGGCCAGCATCCACGACCTGCAGGGCCGGCCGCAGGAAGCGCGTGCACTGATGCAGGAGTTGCTGAAGAGCTATCCGCAGAGCCCGGAAGCGGCGCTCGCCGACACCTGGCTCAAGGCCACGGCCCCGGCGGCCAAGCCGGCGCCTGCCAAACCTGCCCCCGCCACGCCGGCCAAGCCGTCGGCGAACACGGCGCCAGCCCCCGCCAAAAAGGGCTGACC
>DAIRDY010000008.1:0-4724 GCA_036795935.1 Moraxellaceae bacterium
CCCCGTCACCCCTCCCAAAGGGTGGGGGCAGGCCGCGGCACTCTCCCTAGACTGCGCACCTGCCGAGGACATCGGCCTGCATTCCTGCAGCACAACGACAACAAGGAGAAACTGCCATGTCGGTATGGGTTACCTGGCCGGCGCTGACCAAGTTCGGCACCTTAGGCATCGTGGCCGGCCTGCTGGTGCTGGCCGCCGAGCGCGAAGAGCTGTTCAAGAACAACCTGTTTGATGTCGAGGATTACGCAAAGCACAACGCCACCATCCAGTGCGACGCACGCAGCCTGACCGCGCGCACCGAGGACGGCACCTGCAACATCCTCGAGAATCCGGCCGAAGGCTCGGTCTACATGCGCTTCGGCCGCAACGTGAAGCCGGCGGTGACGCATGGCGAAACCGAAGCCGGCACGCTGCTTACCCCCAACCCGCGCGAGGTCAGCAACACGCTGATGGCCCGCGGCGACTTCAAGCCGGCCCCCAGCCTGAACTTCATCGCCGCCTCCTGGATCCAGTTCATGATCCACGACTGGGTGGACCACGGCCCGAACAAGGTCGACGACCCGATCCGCGTCATGCTGCCCGCCAACGATCCGCTGGGTTCGGGCTACATGAATGTCTCGCGCACCCAGCCCGATCCCACACGCGCACCGCACGAGGCCGGCAAGCCCGCCACCTACCGCAACCACAACACGCACTGGTGGGACGGCTCGCAGATCTATGGCAACAGCAAGGCCGTCAACGACAGCCTGCGCAGCTTTGTCGACGGCAAGCTGAAGATCAATCCGGATGGCACGCTGCCCACGGAGCTGATGAGCGGCAAGCCCGTCACCGGCTTCAATGAAAACTGGTGGGTGGGCCTGTCCATGCTGCACCAGATCTTCACCAAGGAGCACAACGCGATTGCCGACATGCTCAGGCAGAAGTACCCGGGGCAGAGCGACCAGTGGCTGTATGACCGTGCGCGCCTGATCAACTCGGCACTGATGGCCAAGATCCACACCGTGGAGTGGACGCCGGCAGTGATTGCCAACCCGGTGACCGAACGTGCGATGTACGCCAACTGGTGGGGCCTGCTCGGCTCGCGCGGCCCGCGCGACCAGTACCAGAACGAAGTGCGCATGCTGCAGGAAGACCTGGCCAAGACCGACTCCTTCGTGAAGCGCATCCTGGGTCTCGATCCCAACCTGTCCGACGGTGTCGGCAGCTCGACGCTGGATCATGCCGTGGCCGGCCTGGTCGGCTCCGCCGCCCCGAACAACAAGGGCGTCGCCTACAGCCTCACCGAAGAGTTTGTCGCGGTCTACCGCATGCACCCGCTGATGCGTGACACCGTGGACGTGTACGACATCGGCAGCAACGAAGTCGCACGCTCGATTCCGCTGCAGAACACCCGTGACCGCAATGCCGAAAGCCTGCTCAACGGCGAGCGTCCGGAGCGCCTGTGGTACTCCTTCGGCATCACCAATCCGGGTTCGCTCACGCTGAACAACTATCCGGGCTTCCTGCGCAACCTGTCGATGCCGCTGGCGGGCAACATCGACCTCGCGACCATCGACGTGCTGCGCGACCGCGAGCGTGGCGTGCCGCGCTACAACGAGTTCCGTCGCCAGATCGGCCTGAACCCCATCACCAAGTTCGAGGACCTGACCAAGGATGCGGTCACGCTGGCCAACCTGAAGCGGGTTTACGGCAACGACATCGAGAAGATCGACACACTGGTGGGCATGCTGGCGGAAACCGTGCGCCCGGACGGTTTTGCCTTCGGCGAAACCGCGTTCCAGATCTTCATCATGAATGCCTCGCGCCGCCTGATGACCGACCGCTTCTTCACCAGGGATTACCGCCCCGAGGTCTATACGGCCGAGGGCCTGGACTGGGTGGAAAACACCACCATGGTTGACGTGATCAAGCGCCACAACCCGCAACTGGCCTTCAGCCTGACCGGCGTGGACAACGCCTTCAAGCCCTGGGGCCTGAACATGACGGCCGACTACGAAAACTGGCCGGCCAGTGCCAAGGCCGACCACCTCTGGGTGAACGGTGCCCGGCGCACGCAGTACCGCACCACCATGCCCAGCCTGAAGCCGGTGGACATCGGTGGCCTGGTCAGCTCCATCCTGTGGAAGAAGGTGCAGACGCGCTCCGATGTGGCACCGCTCGGTTATGAGAAGCCCATCCATGCCCATGGCGCGATGGCCAAGGTGAAGTTCGTGCCGGTGGCCAACAACGGCTACACCGGCCTCTTCCAGGGCGCGGACCACGGCCTGCTGCGCCTGTCGGTCACCGGTGCGCCGTCCGACCGCGGCTTTGCCCCCGGCCTTGCCTGGAAAGCCTTCGTCGACGGCAAGCCCTCGGAAAACATCTCGGCGCTGTACACGCTCTCCGGCCAGGGCCAGAACCATGATTTCTTCGCCAACGAGCTGTCGAGCTATGTGTCGCCCGAAGTGAACGAGACGCTGGGCACCACGCTGCTGTTCTCGGCCGTGAGCACCAAGCCCACGCTGCTACGCCTGGACGACATGGCCAAGGTCACGCAGTCCGGTGTGAAGGTCGGCACGCCCAGGGCACCGACGCAGATCTACTTCGTGCCGCGTCCGGAGGTGAAGGGCCGCTTTGCCAGCACGGCGCACGACTTCCGTCACGACCTGGCGACGCTGGGCGCGGGCTCCAAGCTCTACGACGTGTATGCCACCAGCCTGGAGATCAAGACCTCGATCTTCCCGTCGCTGAACACGAGCTATGCCCAGGAGCGGCGCAACAACGCCCGCAAGATCGGCGAGCTGGAGCTGACCTCGCCGCTCATCGTGTCGGCCTTCGGTGACAGTGGCGTGTTCTTCAAGCACCAGCGCCACGAAGACAAGTAAGCGTTTGCGGCAATGAAAAACGGGGCCTTGTGCCCCGTTTTTCATTGTCGCATCACCCACCCCTCCCCCTACTTTGGGAGGGGCTGGTGCCCGGCGGTCATACCGGCCCGGGCAGTGCCTGTGCTAGCGTGCCCTCGCCGCCTACAGAACAAGAACATGCGGAGGCTGCCATGACAGGAACGTCTGGCCCCATGAGCGCAGGCCCCGGCCTGCTGCGCAACGACCTGCTGCAACTGCTGGACCACAGCCAGGAAGTGGCGCTGACCCTGCTGCAGGCCCCGGCCGGCAGTGGCAAGTCCACCCTGTTGCGCGACTGGCGGCGCACCCGCCCCGCGCTGCGCTGCGCCCTGCTCACGCTGGACCCGGGCGATGCCGAGCCGGTGCGCTTCTTCCGCCGCCTCGGGCAGGCGCTGCGCCAGGCCGAGCCCGGCTTCGACACCGCCTTCTACAACCACCTGAGTGCCGAGATCGCCCTGCCGGCCCTCAGCGTGGCCGAGGCCCTGGAACAGGCGCTCGCCGACGGCCCCGGCCTGACGCTGATCGTCGACGACTTCCAGTACGCCAGCGCCCCGCTGGTGCAGGCCGTGTTCGCTCAGTTGTTGGGCCGCCTGCCGCCGCGCTGCCATGTCATCCTCTCCACGCGGCAGCATCCCGACTTCCCGCTGGCACGGCTCAAGCTCGACCATGCCCTGCTGCAGATCGACAGCCATGACCTGCGCCTTGAGGCCGGCCATGTCCGGCAGTTGGCGTCGGACATGCAGCTGGCGCTGGCCGAGGGCGAAGTGGCACAACTGCTGGCGCTGACCCAGGGCTGGATGGCCGGCATCAAGATGGTGTTGCTGGCACAGCGTCACGGCCAGCGCCTGCAGGGCTTCAGTGGCCGCCAGCCCGACCTTGTCGACTATTTTGCACACGAAGTGCTGCGTGACCTGCCCGCCGGGCTGCACGACTTCATGCTGGCCAGCGCGATTCTCGAATACTTCGACGCCCGCCTCTGCGACACGGTGCTGGAACGCCAGGACTCGGCCTGGCAGCTGGAAGCCATACAGGCCCGCGGCCTGTTCCTGCAGGAAGATCCGGATGCCCCCGGCTGGTACCGCTACCACCCGCTGCTGCAGGACTTCCTGGTGCAGAGCCTGAAGCGCCAAAACCAGGACCGCGTCTGCGCGCTGCACAAGGCCACCGCCAACACCCTGCTGCAGAGGCAGCGCATCGACCTCGCCCTGGGCCATGCGCAGCAGTGCTCGCGACTGTTCTTCCAGCCGATACTGGGCAAGTGCTGTTCGCTCTGGCTGCGCCAGGGCGACTTCACTGCCATCATCCGCTGGGTGGAACCGCTGCCCGAAGAGCAGGTGGTGGGCGACAGCGAACTGATTTTTCCGCTGGTGGGCGCGCTGGTGTTCTCGCGGCGCTTCAACCAGGCGCGCTACTACCTCGATGCGCTGCGCAACAGCGGGCAGAGTCCCGAACCCGGCAGCAGTGCCGACTCCATGCCGCGCTTCCTTGAGCAACTGCTGCTGCTGTTCCAGAACGACAGCGACTTCCGGCTCAGCACGGAACAGGAAAGCGCGTTGGCTTCCTGCCATCACCACGACATCCGTGCCTTCGGCCTCGCGGTGATCGCCTACCACCACCTGCTGCAGGCCAACCTCACCGAGGCCATGCGCTTCGGCCAGCAGGCAAAGGAAGTACTGGCCCAGCTGGGTTACGAGTACCTGGAAAGCTATGCCGACCTCATCCTCATCCTCTGCGACTGGCACAGCGGTCACCTGCTGGCCGCCACGCAGCGCTCCGAAGCCTTCAGCCAGCGCTTCGGCCAGCAACGCGACAACCCGGCCTGGATCAACGCCTGCGTGGCAC
>DAIRDY010000008.1:4824-25491 GCA_036795935.1 Moraxellaceae bacterium
GCGCCCGGCCTGCGTTATGACGAAGGCAGTGACCGCTACGGCCTGGCCACCGCCCTCTACCTGCGCAGCGAGGGCCGGCTGGACGAAGCCGCCGCGCTCCTGCTGCAGCTGGCCGAGGCCGCCCGGGCCGGAGGTATCGGTGCCCGCGAGCGGGTGGCACTGGCCAATCTCGCCGTGCTGCAGCAACTGCGCGGCGACCCCTGCCAGGCCGTGCACATCCTGTACCGGCTGATCGACAGCCACGGCCTGGCCAGCCTGAACCGCATCGCCTACGACGAGGCCCCGGGGCTTGCCGCGCTGGTACAGCGAGCCATCGAACAACAGCAACTGCTGCTGCCCGAGAGCTACCTGCAGCTCTTCCAGGACGTGCTGCAACCACCGGCCACGCCGGCGCCGCCCCCGGCAGCACCGGTACCGCTCTCACTCACCGGCAAGGAACTGGAGATACTGGCGCTGCTGCGCGAGGGGCTGTCCAACCAGGACATCAGCCAGCGCACGGGCATCGCGCTGTCCACCACCAAGTGGCACCTGAAGAACATCTTTGCGAAGCTCGGCGTCAGCAACCGGACGGCCGCCATCCTGCGCCTCGGCCAGGGACTGGTGCCCGCCACACAAGGCTGAGAAAGAAAACCTCCGCCGACGCTGTCAGCGGCCAGGCACGTCATTTCGTCGCCGGACCCGTCAGTCCGCCACCATCATTGCCCGATTGTCTGGCAATGCGCCCATGCACCTGGAACGTTTGTGCTACATTGCGCGAATCCGGTTCCCTGCAGACCTCGTCGTGACGACCAGGCTTTTCCTGCAGTGACAGCGATGCCACAGCTGACCCGTCGCTAGTCGACATGTCCGGGGCGCCTCCTCAGTCACCCCGACGTTATTGCGCTGAACTAACGGTCTTGCGGTCTTGAAATCGTGGCAGACAACGCTGTCTCCCCCTCCCTATGAACCGGAAACGCTCGCCCACATGGCGGGCGTTTTTTTTGCCCGTCATGTGGGCGACAGCGTTTGTGCACCTGCTCAGCCGGCCTGCTCGCCGGCAATCATGCGTCGCACCATCCACAGGGCGTAGCGGCTGATGTCCTCGA
The DNA here is from genome assembly GCA_036795935.1 of Moraxellaceae bacterium. Taxonomy (GTDB): domain Bacteria; phylum Pseudomonadota; class Gammaproteobacteria; order Pseudomonadales; family Moraxellaceae; genus UBA2031. The sequence goes on from DAIRDY010000008.1 coordinate 5,910, forward strand.
CATCTGCCGGCGTGAACAGCAGGCCGTCGTTGTGCATGCGGCACAGGCCGTGCAGCGTGGCCCAGATCACCTGGGCCAGGCGCAACGTGTTGAGGCCGTCGGGCACGCGTCCCTCGGCCTGCAGGCCGGCGACCATCTCGGCGTAGTGGCGGAAAGAGCCGCGCGCCGCCTGCTCGAAGGCCGTGGTGGTGCCGCCCTTCCAGGTGGTACGGCCGAACATCAGCTCGTAGAGCTCCGGGTGGGCCACGGCAAAGCGCACATAAGTGGTGACGAAGCGCTCGAGATCGGCCTGCGCGCCGGCACTGTCAGCCGCCGCCAGCTCGGCATCGAAACGGCGTATGCCCTCTTCGCCCATGGCGCAGAGCAGGGCCTGCTTGTCGCGGAAGTGGTGATAGAGCGCCGCGGGCGACACACCAAGCTGCTCGGCCAGGCGGCGCAGGCTGAGGCGCTCCAGCCCGGTCGCGCGCACCATGTCGATGGCCGCCGCCACCAGTTGCTGGCGCAGGTCGCCATGGTGGTAGCGTTCTTTTTCACTGTCCTGCCGTGTTGACATTGCGCCTGCCCTGCGTATCTTAACGCCGTTAAGTTTACCCATCCCGGGCGGAATGACCAGCCCGGCCAACGGAGTCCGCCATGACCGCCGCCTTCCCGCACATGCTGAAGCCCCTGGACCTCGGCTTCACCACCCTCAAGAACCGCATCGTGATGGGCTCCATGCACACGGGGCTTGAGGACCGCTTCTTCAATTACGGCAAGCTCGCCGCCTATTTTGCGGAGCGCGCACGCGGCGGTACCGCCCTCGTCATCACCGGCGGCATCTCGCCGAACCGCCAGGGCTGGCTGCTGCCCTTCGGCGGCACGCTCAATACCTATGCCGACGTGGTCAACCATCGCCGCGTCACCTCCGCCGTGCACAAGGAAGGCGGCAAGATCCTGATGCAGATCCTGCATGCCGGCCGCTATGGCTATCACCCGTTTGCCGTCTCTGCCTCCAGCGGCAAGTCGCCGATCTCCATGTTCAAGGCGCGCGCGATGAAGGAGAGCGAAATCCTCTCCACCATCCGCGACTACGGCCGCTGCGCCCGCCTCGCCCGCCTCGCCGGCTATGACGGTGTGGAGGTCATGGGCAGCGAGGGCTATCTGCTCAACCAGTTCATCTGCAACCGCACCAACCGCCGCACCGACAAATGGGGCGGCAGCCTGGAAAACCGCATGCGCCTGCCGCTGGAAATCGTCAAGCGCATCCGCCAGGAGGTCGGCCCCAACTTCATCCTGATGTATCGCCTGTCGCTGATTGATCTGGTCGAAGGCGGCAACAGCTGGGACGAAATCGTGCAGATCGCCCGCGCACTGGAAGCCGCGGGCATCACCATCCTCAACACCGGTATCGGCTGGCACGAAGCACGCGTGCCCACCATCGTGACGTCGGTGCCGCGCGGTGCCTTCCGCGAAGTCACGGCACGCATGAAGAAGGAACTCCGGATTCCGGTGATGGCGTCCAACCGCATCAACACACCGGAGTTGTGCGAGGACATCGTGGCCTCGGGCGATGCCGACCTGATCTCGATGGCCCGCCCGCTGCTCGCCGATGCACACTTCGTCAACAAGGCCGCGGCCGGCAAGCCCGAAGAAATCAATACCTGCATCGCCTGCAACCAGGGCTGCCTCGACCACACCTTTGCCTACAAGCGCGCCACCTGCCTGGTAAACCCGCAGGCCGGCTACGAAACCGAACTGGTGTACGTGAAGACGTCACGCCCGAAAAAGATTGCCGTGGTCGGCGGCGGCATGGCCGGCCTCTCCTGCGCCACGGTGGCCGCCGAACGCGGCCACAACGTGACACTGTTCGAAGCTGCCGACGATATCGGCGGCCAGTTCACCATGGCCATGAACGTGCCGGGCAAGGAAGAGTTCCGCGAGACCGTGCGCTATTTCCGCAGCCAGGTGAAGAAAACCGGCGTGACCGTGAAACTGAATACGCCGGTGGACGCCGCTGCGCTCCGCCAGGGCGGCTTCGATGAAATCGTCATCGCCACCGGCGTCAAGCCGCGCACGCCGTCGATTCCCGGCATCGACCATCCGAAAGTGCTGTCCTATCCTGATGTGCTGCGCCACGGCAAGCAGGTCGGCCACCGCGTCGCCGTAATCGGCGCCGGCGGCATCGGCATTGATGTCAGCGAGTTCCTGCTCGCCGAACACTCGCCGCAGCCGCTCGACCACTGGGCCGAGGAATGGGGCGTGGACTTCAATGTTGCCGACCCGGGCGGCCTGCGCGCGCCCAAGCGCCAGCCGCCGCTGCGCGAGATCTACCTGCTGCAGCGCAAGGCCGGCAAGAAGATGGGCCAGGGTCCGGGCAAGACCACGGGCTGGGTGCACCGTCTCGCGCTGCAGCATCACCAGGTGAAGATGCTGGGCGGCGTGGAGTACCTGAAGGTGGACGACCTCGGCCTGCATATCCGTGTCGGCGACGAGGAACAGATACTCGATGTCGACAACGTCATTCTTTGCGCCGGCCAGGAGTCGGTGCGTGAACTGCTGCCGGTGGATGCCGAAGGCAAGATTGCCGACAAGCGCTTCCATGTCATCGGCGGCGCCAAGCTGGCCGGCGAGCTGGATGCCAAGCGCGCCATTCGTGAAGGCGCCGAACTCGCGGCACGGCTGTAACGCTGCGTCACCCTTACACAAAGGCCGCCAACGCGGCCTTTGTGCTTTTCAGGCAATGGCCATTCGCACGCCTTCAAGACTCAGGATGCAAAGCCCTGCTCTGCCAACCAGCTGGTGCAGGCAGAAACCGCTTCAGCCAGCCTGTCGGGCTGGCCGAAGTAGTAGTGGTTGGCGCCGGCAATCTCCACCCTTTCCTTGCGCGCATGCCCGATGGCATCAAAGAGCCGCTGTGTGTGCGAGGGCGTGCAGGCATCGTCAGCGCCGTTGCCGATCACCAGCACCGGGATGCGGATGCGCGCAGCCGCCCGCAAACCGTCGGCATGTGAATGGTCATAGCTCCACTGCGACATCCAGCTGCGCAGGGTATTGAAGCGTGCCAGCGCCACCGGACCGGTGTTCACGACACGCGGATCACCGAGATAACACCAGCCGGGACGGCGCGCATTGGCATCCTGGGCCGGGTCCAGCCAGCGCACGTCGCACATGGTGCGGTGCACGACAAAGCCGAAGTCCTCCATCGTGCGCCCCTCGGCGCGCAGCATCGCCAGCTTGTCCTGTACCCATGCCGTGATGCGCCGGTTGCGCGCAATCTGTCTCTCGCGGAATGCACGCACGAAATCTTCCGCATACGGCGGCTGGTGCGGGCACTCGTCACTGTAGATGTCGAATTCGCGATCACGCCGCTCGGGATCGGCCTCATCCAGCACGGAAGGATCCAGCCACTCCGTCAGCGTACCGGCACGCGACACATGCGCCGCGAGCAGCATCAGCCCGTCGGCCGGAATCAGCTGCTTGCCGGTCAGGTCGTACGGGTCTCCCGCAGGCGTATGCGTGATGGACGGCTGCTCGGCCTCGGCCTGGTAGAACAGTGACAGCGAGCCCCCACCGGACCAGCCGGCCAGTACCACCTTTTCATAACCGAGGCGCTCCTTCGCATCGCGGACGCAGGCCCCGAGATCCACCGCCACCTTTTCCATGATCAGGCCGTAATCGGCGCCACGGTAACGCGAATTGCAGTAGATGACGTGATGTCCGGCCTTGGCCAGCGCACTCACCATCGGCAGATAGGCACCACCGCCGATCGGGTGCATGAACACGATCACCGTCGTAGACGGCCGGTTCCGCGGCTTCAGCAGGTGAGCCTCCAGCGCCACGAAATCCATGGGGCCGGCATAGGTGTCCTTGAACTCGTTCTTTTCGGCAAACCCGACCAGATAGGGAATGCGATCGTACTCGTGCGCGGCCATGGCGCAGCTCCTGCGTGGTGTATGGCGAATGCAGCGCCCGCTCAGCCCGGCTTGTGATGCGGCTTGATGTCGACCTTCACCTTCGACATGTCCACCCGCCCCATGTCGATGCCGCGCAGGTCCAGCGCGTCGGCACCGAACTTCTGCAACTTGCGCTCGCGCGTGCGGGCCGTCCATTCGCCGAGGATGGCGCGCGCACCTGCCGTTTCATGGGCACAGATTTCGGCGTAGCGCGCATCCTTCAGCGTGATCTCCACCTGGATACCGTTGGGGTCATACATGTAGATCGAGTGGATGAAGCCGTGGTCGATGGGCCCAAAGCAGGGCCGCCCCATCTTGTTGATGTGCCTGCGCCAGGCCTTGAGCTCTTCCAGCGTGTCGCATTCAAAGGCGATGTGCAGGTCGAAGCCATGGCGCGCGGTGAAGGTACTTTCGTTGATGTTGTCGTCAGGCGAATCGAAAAACGCCACGAAGTTGCCGTCACCCATTTCAAAGAACAGGTGCATGTAGTCGAGCTTGCGACCGGTGCCCGGCTCGTCATCGAAGACCATGGCCATGCGCAGCGGGAAGCCCAGTACATCCTCCCAGAACCAGCGCGTCTGCTCGGCATCACGGCAGCGGTAGGCGACATGATGGACATGTGGCAAGGGCCGCCTCAAGGTGACCGGCGGACGGTCGGCGACGGTAGCGGTCTCGGTCATGGCAACCCCCCTTTTGCATACATGGAAGACGCAAAGCGCATCCTAGCAGCCCGGAAGGCAAGCATACAATGCGTAAAATAGCTGGATTTACCCCGGAACCCCTGCTTACACTCCATGACAGCCAAATAATTTGGATACAAAGAGGCCTCACATGCTGCACTTCGAAGTCAGCCGGCCGTTTTCCCTGCCCGGCCGCGAACTCTGGGCCCTGGTCGGCCGCTTCTCGCGCCTGCCGGACTGGTTCCCCGGCATCGACGGCTTCAGCTGCGACGGCGATGCGCCCGGCGCAACACGCCACATCCGCATCGGCCCGTTTGCCGTGCAGCAGCAACTGCTGGCGCAGGACGACAGCCGTTTCCGCACGGTCTATCAGGTGACCGGGGGCCCGGGCATCCGCCCCGCCACCGGCTTTGTGGTGACCATCCGGCTGACCGCTAATACCGACAGTACCTGCATGCTCCACTGGCGGGCCGAACTCGCCGCACTCCCCGCGCTGCTGCCCGCCGGCAGCGAAGAAGCATTCATCGCGCGCACCCGCCGCAATTACGAACAGGCGCTCGACCACCTGGAACAGGTGCTGGCCCGCCGCACAACCGACTGAGTCCGACCATGGCCGCGCTCTCGCACATCACCGTCGTCGATCTCACGCACATGCTGTCCGGCCCCTATGCCGGCATGCTGCTGGCCGACATGGGTGCACGCACCATCAAGATCGAGCCGCTGGCAGGCGAAGCCACGCGACAGTTGCTGGCCGACTCGCCCGACTACGCCATCGACGGCATGGGCGCCTATTTCCTGACGCTGAACCGCAACAAGGAATCGGTCTGCCTCGACCTGAAGGCAGCAGAGGGACTCGCGCTGTTCCACGAACTGGTCAAAAAGGCCGACGTTGCCATCAACAATTTCTCGCGCGGCGTGCCTGCACGGCTCGGCATTGATTACGCCACACTGGCGGCCATCAACCCGCGCATCATCACCTGCTCCATCACCGGCTTTGGCGAAACCGGCCCCGATGCCGACCGCCCCGCCTTCGACCTCGTGGCACAGGGTATCGGGGGCGGCATGTCCATCACCGGCGAGGAAGGCGGCACACCCACGCGCGCCGGCATCCCCATCGGTGACCTGGGCGGCGGACTGTTTGCCACCATCGGCATCCTCGCCGCACTGAACGCCCGCAGCGCCAGCGGCGTCGGCCGGCATGTCGACATTTCCATGCAGGACTGCCAGCTCTCCCTACTTAACTACATGGCCACCATGCACCTGATGAGTGGCATCGTGCCGGCAGCCACAGGCAACGGCCATTTCGTGCATGTGCCCTACAACACCTTCCGCACGCAGACACGCTGGATCATCGTTGCCTGCCTGGGCGACAACTTCTTTGCCAATCTCGTGACGATGTTTGGCGACACACGCCTTGAGGCAGCCGAATTCAGGACCCAGCCCGGGCGCTGGGCCAACCGCCACTTCATCAACCAGGTGGTACAGGAAAATTTCGAAAGGAACAGCTGCGAATACTGGCTGGCGGCACTGCGCGAGTTCCGCATTCCGGCCGCACCGGTAAACGACCTGGGGCACGCCCTCAGCGATCCGCAAGCGCTGGCCCGGCACATGGTGGTGGAGGTGCCGCTTGACGGTGGCGGCAGCGTGCGCCAGCCGGGCAATCCCGTGAAGCTGGGCGATGACGACACCTGCTTCCGCGCCCCCCCCGCCGCGGGGCGTGACACCCAGCGCGTGCTTTCGGAGTGGCTGGGCATGGACCCCGCAACCATTACCGTCCTGCGCGAGAAAGGCATTCTTCGCTGAGGGTTTATCCGCGAGCGGCATGTAGTGGAAAAACAAAAGGCCGCATCCTGATGCGGCCTTTTGTTTGCGGTCAGCGATCGAGTCGCTTATTTCCAGCCGGTCAGCTCCGCCAGTGCCTTGCCCATTTCGGCAGGATTTTTCACCGTCTTCACGCCAGCTGCTTCCAGCGCGGCGAACTTCTCGTCGGCCGTGCCCTTGCCGCCGGAGATGATCGCACCGGCATGGCCCATGCGCTTGCCGGCCGGCGCGGTCACGCCAGCGATGTACGACACCACCGGCTTGGTGACATTGGCCTTGATGAAGGCTGCCGCCTCTTCTTCGGCACTGCCGCCGATTTCGCCGACCATGATGATGGCTTCGGTCTGCGGATCGTTCTGGAACAGCGCCAGCGCGTCGATGAAGGTGGTGCCCGGGATCGGATCACCGCCGATGCCGATGCAGGTCGACTGGCCGAAGCCGAGGTCGGTGGTCTGCTTCACGGCTTCATAGGTCAGCGTGCCGGAGCGCGACACGATGCCCACCTTGCCGGGCTTGTGGATGTGGCCCGGCATGATGCCGATCTTGCACTCGCCCGGGGTGATGACGCCGGGGCAGTTCGGCCCGATCAGGCGTACATCGCCCTTGCGCACGATGTATTCCTTCACGTACAGCATGTCGATGGTCGGCACGCCTTCAGTAATGCAGACCACCAGCTTGATGCCGGCGTCGACGGCCTCCAGGATGGCGTCCTTGCACAGCGAGGCCGGCACATAGATGACAGACGCTTCGGCGCCGGTGGCAGCCACAGCCTGGGCCACGGTGTCGAACACCGGCAGGCCGAGATGCGTGGTGCCGCCCTTGCCCGGCGTCACGCCGCCGACCATTTTCGTGCCGTAGGCAATGGCCTGTTCGGTGTGCAGGGTGCCCTGCGAGCCGGTGATGCCCTGACAGATGACCTTGGTGTCTTTGTTGATCAGCACGCTCATGTTTACGCCCCCACTGCCTTCACCACGAGGTCGCCCGCTTCATTGAGCGAGGCCGCCGGCGTGATGTTCAAACCGCTGTCCTTGAGAATCTTCGCGCCGAGTTCGGCATTGTTGCCCTCAAGACGCACCACGACCGGCACCTTCACGCCGACTTCCTTCACCGCGCCGATGATGCCTTCGGCAATCATGTCGCAACGCACGATGCCGCCGAAGATGTTGACCAGTACGCCCTGCACGGCCGTGTCGGAAAGAATGATCTTGAAGGCTTCGGTCACGCGCTCGCGGGTGGCGCCGCCGCCCACGTCGAGGAAGTTCGCGGGCTGGCCGCCCTTGAGCTTGATGATGTCCATGGTGGCCATGGCCAGGCCGGCACCGTTCACCATGCAGCCGATGTTGCCTTCCAGCGCCACATAGTTGAGGTCCCACTCCACGGCACGACGCTCGCGCTCGTCTTCCTGCGACGGGTCGTACATGGCCTTGAGCTTGGGGTGACGGAACAGCGCATTGGAGTCGATGACGATCTTGGCATCGAGGCAGTGCAGGTTGCCTTCCGAAGTAATTACCAGCGGGTTGATTTCCAGCAGCGCCAGGTCCAGCTCGACGAACATCTTCGCCAGGCCCTGGAAAATCTTCACGAACTGCTTCACCTGGTCGTGGTTCAGGCCCAGCTTGTAGCCGAGGTCGCGCGCCTGGTAGCCACCGGCACCGATCAGCGGATCAATGATGGCCTTGTGAATCTTTTCCGGCGTTTCGTGGGCAACCTTCTCGATCTCCACGCCACCTTCGGTGGAGGCCATGAACACGATGCGGCGCGTGGCACGATCGACCACGGCACCAAGATAAAGTTCCGTGGCGATGTCGGTGCAGGACTCAACGAGAATCTTGCCGATGGGCTGTCCGCGGGCATCGGTCTGGTAAGTCACCAGGTTGGTGCCGAGCTTGGCTCGGGCAAAAGCCTCGACCTCGTCCAGCGTGGTCACCAGCTTGACGCCACCGGCCTTGCCGCGGCCACCGGCATGCACCTGTGCCTTCACCACCCACTTGTCGCCACCGATACGCTCGGCCGCGGCACGTGCTTCTTCCGGCGTGCTGACAGCAAAGCCCTTGGATACGGGCAGGCCGTATTCGGCGAAGAGCTGCTTGCCCTGATACTCATGAAGATTCATTGTGTGATCACCATCTTCGTTACATTGTCTGGCGCAGGATCGCTGCGCCGCCTCAAATCCCGGAACCCGCGTTGGCCGCCGGGCATGTACCAACAAAAAAGCGAGCGTGATGCACGCTCGCTTCCTGTTTATTTCCGCTTGCGCTGGATGGCGTGAATCGCACGGCCATCCACCGACAGTGCCGCCTCGTGCACCACTTCCGACAATGTCGGGTGGGCAAAAGTCATCAGCTGCAGGTCCTCAACCGACGCGCCGAACTCGAGCGCGATCATGCCCTGATGCACGATGTCGCCGGCATTCGGGCCAATCACGTGCATGCCAAGCAGGCGGTCGGTCTTGGCATCCGCCACAAACTTGACGAAGCCGGCGCTGTCGTTGGCGGCCAGCGCACGGCCGTTGACTGCAAACGCAAACTGGCCGGTCTTGACCTCGATGCCTTCGCTTTTCGCCTGCTCTTCCGTCTTGCCGACCCAGGCCACTTCCGGATGCGTGTAGATGACGCCAATGATGGTGTCGTAATTCACCTGGGCGTGATGACCGGCAATCAGCTCGGCTACCATCATGCCCTCCTCCATGGCCTTGTGCGCCAGCATCGGGCCGCGCACGAGGTCACCGATGGCATAGACACCGGGCACCGACGTGCGGCACTGGCCATCGACATGCACGAAACGGCGCTCGTCCAGCGTGATGCCGCAGTCGGCCGCCAGCAGGCCTTCGGTGAACGGCCGACGGCCGACGGCAACAATCAGCTTGTCGAAGGCCTCGCTGTGCTCGCCGTCCTTGTCGGTGTACTTCACGGTGACGGTCTTGCCCTTCACCTCGGTACCGGTCACCCGCGCGCCCAGACGGATGTCGAGGCCCTGCTTGCTGAAAATCTTCTGTGCTTCCTTGGCCAGTGCCTTGTCGCAGGCGGGCAGGAAAGCATCGACCGCTTCCAGCACCACGACCTCTGCACCCAGGCGCTTCCACACCGAGCCCAGTTCAAGGCCGATGACACCGGCACCGATCACGCCGAGGCGCTTGGGTACCGACTGCAGTTCCAGCGCGCCGGTGGAATCGACCACCAGATCATCTGCAAGCGGCGCCACGGGAATGTTCACCGGCACCGAGCCGGTGGCCAGAATGACGCTGTTCGCGGCAATCACCTCGGGCGCCCCTTCGAACGGCGTGAACTCGACCTGACGACCGGCCAGCAGCTTGCCGGTCCCCTGCAGCCAGATAATGCCGTGCCCCTTGAACAGCTGGGCAATGCCGCCAGTGAGGTTGCCGACCACGGTGTCCTTGCGCGCCTGCATGGCCTTCACGTCGACGCCGACCTTGCCAACCGTGATGCCGTGCACCGCATATTCATGCGCGACTTCGTGATACTTGTGACTGGAATCGAGCAGCGCCTTCGACGGGATGCAGCCGACATTGAGGCAGGTTCCGCCCAGCGCCGGCTTGCCCTTGTGAATGCGCTTCTCGATGCAGGCGACCTTGAGTCCGAGCTGGGCGGCGCGAATCGCCGCCTCGTAGCCACCGGGGCCGCCGCCGATGACGACGAGATCAAACTGCTGTGCCATGCGTTAAATCCTCACGCTGAATTCAGATGGCGCCGTGACGCCGTAATAATGTGCTGCCGGCACGATGCCGGGCCTGACTCAGATTTCAAGCAGCAGGCGCGCCGGGTCCTCAACCATTTCCTTGATGGCGACGAGGAAGCTCACCGCTTCCTTGCCGTCGATCAGGCGGTGGTCGTAGGACAGTGCCAGATACATCATCGGCAGGATCACCACCTGGCCGTTCACCGCCATCGGGCGCTCCTGGATCTTGTGCATGCCGAGGATGGCCGTCTGTGGCGGGTTCAGGATGGGCGTGGACAACAGCGAGCCGAATACGCCGCCATTGGAAATGGTGAAGGTGCCACCGGTCATTTCCTCGATGGTGAGCTTGCCGTCCTTTGCCTTCTTGCCGAAGTCACCGACCGTCTTCTCGACCTCGGCCAGGCTCATGTTCTCGGCATTGCGCAGGATGGGCACGACCAGGCCGCGATCGGAGGACACGGCGACACCAACGTCGTAAAAACCGTGATAGACGATATCGTTGCCATCAATGGAGGCATTCACCGCCGGGAAGCGCTTCAGTGCCTCCACTGCCGCCTTGACGAAGAAGGACATGAAGCCGAGACGCACGCCGTGCACCTTCTCGAACTTCTCGGCGTACTGCTTGCGCAGCGCCATCACCGGCGCCATGTTCACCTCGTTGAAGGTGGTGAGCATGGCCGTGGACTGCTTGGCCTCGAGCAGGCGCTCGGCCACCTTGGCACGCAGGCGGGTCATCGGCACGCGCTTTTCCACGCGTTCGCCGACAGCCATGGCAATCGCCTGGGCCGCCGGTGCCGGTGCGGCAGCCGGAGCTGCCGCAGGCGCTGCCGCCGGCTTTTTCAGATGTGCTTCGACATCTTCCTTGGTCAGGCGACCGCCCTTGCCGGTGCCGGTGATCTTGGACGGATCGAGATTGTTCTCGGCGATCAGCTTGCGCACGGCAGGGCTCAGCGCGTCGTCGCTGTCGCTGGCGGCAGGCGCCGCCATCACGGGCGCGGTGGCAGCGGCCGGTGCCGCCGAGGCCGCGGCACCGGCCTCGAACAGCGCCAGTGTTTCCTGCGACAGCACGGTGTCGCCTTCATTCTTCAGTACCTGGCTGATGACACCGTCCTCCGGCGCCACCACTTCCAGCACCACCTTGTCGGTTTCGATGTCGACGATCAGCTCGTCACGCTTGACGGCTTCGCCCGGCTTCTTGTGCCAGGTCGCCACGGTGCCGTCCGCCACGGATTCGGGAAAAACCGGTGCCTTGATTTCGAGGGCCATGTTCTGGAATTCCTTGTGTCGTTGGTTCAGGGCTGGAAGGCGTCAGCAACCAGTGCCGCCTGCTCTTTTGCATGCAGATAGACCGATCCGCAGGCCGGCGCGGCGGCCGGGGGACGACCGGCATAGCGCGTGCGCAGCTTGTCATTCCACTCGCGCACCACGTTGTGCATGTGATGCTGGCTGCAGTACCAGGCCCCCTGGTTCATCGGTTCTTCCTGGCACCAGACGATGCTCTTCACCTTTTTGTAAGGTGCCAGTGCCTCGGCCAGCTTTTTCTCCGGGAAGGGATAGAGCTGCTCGATGCGGATGATGGCGACATCATCGCGCTTGTCCTCGCGACGCTTTTCCAGCAGGTCGTAATACACCTTGCCACCGCAGAGGACGACGTGCGTGACCTTGGAGGGCTTGATGTCGTCGATCTCCGGAATCACGGTCTGGAACTGGCCGCTCGCCAGCTCCTCAAGCGTCGAGACCGCCAGCTTGTGGCGCAGCAGGCTCTTCGGCGACATGATCACCAGCGGCTTGCGCAGCGGACGCACCGCCTGCCGGCGCAGCAGGTGGAAAATCTGTGCCGGCGTGGTCGGCGTGCACACCTGCATGTTGTGCTCTGCGCACAGCTGCAGGAAGCGCTCGAGGCGCGCCGAGGAGTGCTCGGGGCCCTGCCCCTCGAAACCGTGCGGCAACAGCAACGTGAGACCGCACAGGCGCTCCCACTTGGTTTCGCCCGAGGAAATGAACTGGTCGATGACGACCTGCGCACCGTTGGCAAAGTCACCGAACTGCGCTTCCCAGATGATCAGCGACTTCGGCGTGGTGGTGGCATAGCCGTACTCGAAAGCGAGCACGGCCTCCTCGGACAGCAGTGAATCGTAGATCTCGAACGGCGGCTGGTCGGCCGCCAGATTCTTCAGCGGCACGAACGGGGAGCCGTCCTTCTGGCTGTACAGGATGGCATGGCGGTGCGAGAAGGTGCCGCGGCCCACGTCCTGCCCGGTGAGGCGGATCATGAAACCATCATCGAGCAGGCTGGCATAGGCCAGGGTTTCGGCCGCGCCCCAGTTGAACTCGAGGTTGCCGGCCCACATGCGGGAGCGGTCTTCGAGCACCTTCTGCACCTGCTTCTGCAGCACGAAGGTTTCCGGGAACTGCTCGAGGCGCTTGCCGAGTTCCTGCAGTTTCCTGAGCGGCACGCCGGTATCCCACTCGTCGACCACGGCATGGCCGAGATAGGGCGACCAGTCGACAAACAGTGTCTTGTTCGGCTCGCGCACCAGCGCCTTCACCACATGCTGGCCGGCCTCAAGTGCACGCCGGTAATCCTCGACCAGATCGTCAGCCTGCACCTTGCTGACCACATTGCCGGCCACCAGACGCTCGGCATAGATGGCACGCGTGGTCGGCAGCTTGCCAATGACCTGGTACATCAGGGGCTGCGTGGCCGAGGGCTCGTCGGCCTCGTTATGACCGCGACGGCGATAGCAGATGATGTCGATGACCACGTCCTTCTGGAACTCCATGCGGAAGTCCAGCGCCAGCTGGGTGACGAAGAACACGGCCTCGGGGTCGTCACCGTTCACATGGAAGATCGGCGGCTGCACCATCTTGGAAACGCTGGTGCAGTACTCGGTGGAGCGTGCGTCTTCCGGATTGCTGGTGGTGAAACCGACCTGGTTGTTGACGATGATGTGCACGGTGCCGCCGGTGCGGTAACCGCGGGTCTGCGACATCTGGAAGGTTTCCATGACCACGCCCTGGCCGGCAAAGGCGGCATCGCCATGAATGCTGACCGGCAGCACCTGGCGACCCTGCGTGTCGTTGCGGCGATCCTGGCGGGCGCGCACCGAGCCCTCCACCACCGGCGAGACAATCTCGAGGTGCGAGGGATTGAAGGCGAGCGCCAGATGCACCTCGCCGCCCGGCGTCATCACGTTCGAGGAATAGCCCTGGTGATATTTCACGTCACCGGAGCCCTGCTTGATGAAGCTCTTGCCTTCGAACTCGCTGAACAGGTCGGCAGGATTCTTGCCGAGGATGTTGACCAGCATGTTCAGGCGGCCGCGATGGGCCATGCCGATGACGACTTCCTTCACGCCGTAGGAGCCACCACGCTGGATCAGCTCGTCGACCAGCGGAATCAGCGACTCGCCGCCCTCAAGGCCGAAGCGCTTGGCGCCGGCGTACTTGGTGCCGAGGTATTTTTCCAGGCCCTCGGCCGCGGTCACGCGCTCCAGGATGTGCTTGCGCGTCTCGGCAGAGTAGTTCGGGTTGCCGCGCACACTTTCCAGGCGCTGCTGGATCCAGCGCTTCTCGGCCGTGTTCACGATGTGCATGTACTCGATGCCGATGGCGCCGCAGTAGATGGCCTCCATCGCCTGCACCATCTCGCGCAGCGTGCACTCTTCCTTGCCGATGGCGAGGTTGCCGGTATTGAAGACCGTGTCGAGGTCGGCCGGTGTCAGGCCGTGGGTGGCCAGCTCAAGGTCGGGCACATGGGTGCGTGGCATCAGCCCGAGCGGATCAAGCTTTGCCGCCTGGTGACCGCGGTTGCGGTAACCGGCAATCAGCTGCAGCACCGCCACCTGGCGACGCTCGTGCTCGGTACTGACCCGGCTGGTCGGCAGCGCCTGGGCGCGGGTGGAGTTCTTGGCCAGCAGAAGGAACTGCTCGCGCACCCCCTTGTGCGGGGTGTCCTGGGCAATGCCGTCAACGCGCGGCAGCTTCTCGAAATAGCTGCGCCAGTCTTCCGGCACCGATTGGGGAGAAACAAGGAATTGTTCGTAAAGTTCTTCGACGTAGGCTGCGTTTTCCGCCGAGAGCTGCGAGGTGCTCCACTGGCGCAACATGTGGCCGTCTTGCATTTTCATGTTTCCAAAGAGAGAAGTCCGGCGCGGCCCGTTGTGTCCGCCCCTGGTTGCTGTTTCGCCTTCTCTGCACCGTGACCCGCGATGTCTGGGTAAGACCTCGCGACCTTGCACCGCCCTTGAGTGTAACCGCAGGCGGCTGAAACGGCTCCCCGGCCTTTATACGACTTTGGGAGCAGGTGGCCTGGGCCACCCGTGGCACGACGTTGTACCTTGATGCGCCCCGGTTTGACCCGGAAACGCTGCCGGCCACGCGGCCGGTATTGTGCACCCGTTTGCGGCCCAAGGGCCACCGGGCATGTTGTCAATCGGTTGAGACGAGTGACGGAGGTCAAGCATCCGGCCGGCGCAACGGTGCGCCGGCCGGCAGTGCATCGCGTCAGGTGCCCTGGCTGAGCAGCATGTTGCGGATGTGGCCGATGGCCTTGGTCGGGTTCAGCCCCTTCGGGCAGACGCTGACGCAATTCATGATGCCGCGGCAGCGGAAGATGCTGAACGGATCATCCAGCTGCGCCAGACGCTCGGCGGTAGCCGTGTCGCGGCTGTCAGCCAGGAAGCGGTAGGCCTGGATCAGGGCCGACGGACCCAGGAACTTGTCCGGGTTCCACCAGAACGACGGGCAGCTGGTCGAGCAGCAGGCACAGAGGATGCACTCGTAGAGGCCGTCCAGCTTCTCGCGGTCTTCCGGCGACTGCAGGCGCTCCTTGGCGGGGGCCGGGGTGTCGTTGACCAGATAGGGCTGCACCTTCTCGTACTGCTGGTAGAAGAGGTTCATGTCGACGACGAGGTCGCGGATCACCGGCAGGCCGGGCAGGGGCTTGATGACGATCTTCTTCGGCAGCGTGCGCATGTTGATCAGACAGGCCAGGCCGTTCTTGCCGTTGATGTTCATGCCGTCAGAGCCGCAGATGCCTTCGCGGCAGGAGCGGCGGAAGCTCAGCGACTCGTCCATCTGCTTGAGCTGGATGAGCACGTCGAGCAGCATGCGGCTGCCGCTGACGTCGAGCTCGTAGGTCTGCATGTAGGGCGCTGCGTCCTTGTCCGGATCGTAGCGGTAGACTTCAAAAATACGCACGTCACTCATGGCTTGTGCCTCATGTAAATTGCTTTGTTTGCACGCATTGCGGCACACGGATGTGCCGCCCGCGAATCAGGCGCCTGGCGCCTGGTTCGGCGTGAGCCTGGTCCGGACATGCGCCGGAGCAGGCGTTGCCCGGAAAATCCCTGCAGGATTTCCCGGGCAATCAATCAGAAGGTACGCGGCTTGGGCGGAACGGATTCCACGCTGAGCGGCGTGAGCTTCACCGGCTTGTAGTCCAGACGGTTGCCGTCCTTGAACCACAGGGTGTGCTTCATCCACTCCTTGTCGTTACGACCCAGCGGGCATTCGGCATCGGTCACCGGACGCTCGTAGTCCACCACGGTGTGCGCTCCACGACACTCCTTGCGGGCGGCAGCGGAGATGATGGTGGCCTTGGCGGCCTCGATCAGGTTCTCCAGCTCCAGCGCCTCGATGCGGCCGGTGTTGAACACCTTGGACTTGTCCTTGAGGTGCAGGTTGCCGACGCGCTTCTCGATCTCGAGGATCTTCTGCACGCCTTCATCCATCAGCTTCTGGGTACGGAACACGCCGGCGTGGGCCTGCATGTCGCGACGCATGTCGTTGGCCACGTCCTGCGCGTACTCGCCGGACTTGGAGCTGTCGAGACGGGCAATGCGGGCCAGGGTCTGGTCCAGCGCATCCTGCGGCAGCGGCTTGTGCGAGGCGGGCGCCTTGGCCACCTGCTCGATGATGTGCTCGCCGGCGGCCTTGCCGAAGACGATGAGGTCGAGCAGCGAGTTGGTGCCGAGGCGGTTGGCGCCATGCACCGAGACGCAGGAGCATTCGCCAATGGCATAGAAGCCGCCCACCACGCTGTTGGGGTCACCGTTTTTGGGCACCACCACCTGGCCGTGGATGTTGGTCGGGATGCCGCCCATCTGGTAGTGGATGGTGGGCACAACCGGGATCGGTTCCTTGGTGCAGTCGACATTGGCGAAGTTCTTGCCGATCTCGTACACGGACGGCAGGCGCTTGTGAATGGTGTCGGCACCGAGATGGGTGAGGTCGAGCACCACGTAATCGCCATTGGGGCCGCAGCCGCGGCCTTCCTTGATTTCCTGGTCCATGGAGCGCGAGACGAAGTCGCGCGGCGCCAGGTCCTTCAGGTTGGGCGCATAGCGCTCCATGAAGCGCTCGCCGTTCTTGTTGCGCAGCAGGCCGCCTTCGCCACGGCAGCCTTCGGTCAGCAGCACGCCGGCACCGGCCACGCCGGTCGGGTGGAACTGCCAGAACTCCATGTCTTCCAGCGGAATGCCGGCACGGGCGGCCATGCCGAGCCCGTCGCCGGTATTGATGAAGGCGTTGGTCGAGGCCTGATAGATGCGGCCGGCGCCACCGGTGGCGAACAGCGTGCACTTGGCCTGGAACACGGCGACATCGCCGGTGGCAAGGTCAATGCCGGTGACACCGAGCACGTCACCGTCGGCATCGCGGATCAGGTCCAGCGCAATCCACTCCACGAAGAACTGGGTCTTGGCGACGAGGTTGTTCTGGTAAAGCGTGTGCAGCAGCGCATGACCGGTACGGTCGGCAGCGGCGCAGGCACGCTGCACCGGCTTGTCACCGTAGTTCGAGGTGTGGCCGCCGAAGGGACGCTGGTAAATGGTGCCGTCCGGGTTGCGGTCGAAGGGCATGCCCATGTGTTCCAGCTCGTACACCACCTTGGGTGCCTCGCGGCACATGAACTCGATGGCGTCCTGGTCGCCCAGCCAGTCGGACCCCTTTACGGTGTCGTAAAAGTGGTAGTGCCAGTTGTCTTCGCTCATGTTGCCGAGCGAGGCGCCAATGCCGCCCTGCGCCGCCACGGTGTGCGAGCGGGTCGGGAACACCTTGGTCAGCACCGCCACCTTGAGACCGGCACGGGCGAGCTGCAGCGAGGCACGCATGCCCGAGCCGCCGCCGCCCACGATCACGGCATCAAACGTGAGGGTGGGAATGTTGCTTGCCTTGATGCTGCTGGCCATGAATCAGTTCCCCCACAGGATCTGGATGCCCCAGACCACGTACACAAAGATGCAGATGGCCATGCCGGTCTGCAGGAAAAGACGGATGACGGCGGCCTTGGCACCCATCTGGCGCTCGGTCACGTAGTCGGTAAGCACGGTCCACAGGCCGACCCAGGCGTGGGCGGCCAGCGCCAGCAGTGCCAGCAGCGAGAAGATGCGCATGGCGGTGCAGGTCATGAAGGCGTGCCAGTCGGCATAGGCCAGGCCATCACCACTGCAAATCAGGAAGCCGACGATGACGACGAAGTAGAGGGCCAGGATGTAGGCGCTGACACGCTGTACCAGCCAGTCGGCCAGACCGGAGCGGCTGAAGCTCGTTGCACTGTTTCTCATCACAGCACCATCCACAGCAGGGCGAGAAGGATCAGGCCGGCAGCGGCCACAAGGGCGAGCAGGGCGAACTGGCGGCCGCCTTCCAGCGACTCGCCGATGCCGAAGTCCTGGATCAGGTGCTTGGTGCCGATCACCAGGTGGTAGAGCAGACCGGCCAGCGCCACGAAGACCAGGAACCCGCCGACCAGGCCACCGAGCACGTCAGCCTTCACCGCGGCAAACGCCGCTTCCGAGGCCAGCGACTGCTGCAGGACGTAGAGCAGGACAGGTATAAGCAGAAAGATCACCACGCCCGAGATGCGATGCAGAATCGAGGCAATGGCGACCGGCGACTTCAGGTTGACGGCCAGCACGGTCGCCAAGCTGAGATTGACAGGTCGGTTGCTTTTCACAGCGGAATTCCTGTTGGGGGCCCACACGGGGCGTACCTGGGGAAATGAGCACAGCGGAATCGCCAAGCCAATGATTTTCCTGAGGATTTCAGGAGTTTCCCGGCCGGCTTGAAACCGGGCCGGAAGTATACTGCCGGCCCTGTTGAATTACAAACCGGTAACAGGGATAAATCCTCGAAAAGTCAGTCGCTTGCAGTCATGGCGACAATCCGCCGCACCAGTCGCGTGCATGCGGGCCCTGCGAGACCAAATGCAGCACCATGTTTGCGCATTTCTGCCGGCGCACGACTGCACAGCGCATCGACAGCCGGAAGGTGACCTCGCGGTCATTGAGCTGCATCGCTAACTTCGTGTTTTATCGGCAAAAAGCGCCTGCGTCGCGTTAACACTTGATTGACAAACGCGGCTCACAAATTAAGCTAGCGCGCCTTCCCCAACGCCTTTTTGCCCTCCTCCCGCCCCTGCCGGCGCCAGCCTGCCGGGGACTGCAAGAAGGCCTTGGACGCGCTGAACCCCGCTCAAGGAGACTGCCATGTCGGGCACCAAAGCCACGCTCACGATCAATGACAAGTCGATTGATCTTCCCGTTTCTTCCGGCTCGCTGGGGCCGGACGTCATTGACGTGAAGGACGTGCTCGCCCAGGGCTACTTCACCTACGATCCGGGCTTCATGGCCACTGCCGCCTGCGAATCCAAGATCACCTTCATCGACGGCGACAAGGGCATCCTGCTGCACCGCGGCTACCCCATCGACCAGCTGGCCGAAAAGTCCGACTACCTCGAGACCTGCTACCTGCTGCTCTACGGGGAGCTGCCCAACGCTGCCCAGAAGGCCGACTTCGTCAGCCGCGTGACCAACCACACCATGGTTCACGAGCAGCTGCAGTTCTTCTACCGCGGTTTCCGCCGCGACGCCCACCCGATGGCCGTGATGTGCGGCGTGGTCGGCGCCCTGTCCGCGTTCTATCACGACAACCTGGACATCAATAATCCGGAACACCGCAACATCGCGGCGATCCGCCTCATCGCCAAGATGCCGACCATCGCGGCCATGAGCTACAAGTACAACGCCGGCCAGCCGTTCATCTATCCGCGCAACGATCTTGGCTACGCCGAGAACTTCCTGCACATGATGTTCGCCACGCCCTGCGCCGACTATGAAGTGAATCCGGTGCTGGCCCGCGCCATGGACCGCATCTTCATCCTGCACGCCGACCACGAGCAGAACGCCTCCACCTCCACGGTGCGCCTGACCGGCTCCACCGGTGCCAATCCCTATGCCTGCATCGCCGCCGGCATCGCCGCGCTCTGGGGCCCGGCCCACGGTGGCGCCAACGAAGCCGTGCTCAAGATGCTCGACGAGATCGGCTCGGTGGAAAATCTGGACAAGTTCCTGGCCAAGGCCAAAGACAAGAACGACCCGTTCAAGCTCATGGGCTTCGGCCACCGCGTGTACAAGAACTTCGACCCGCGCGCCAAGGTCATGAAGCAGA
>DAIRDY010000009.1:0-25489 GCA_036795935.1 Moraxellaceae bacterium
ATTGATTACCAGGGCGCCAGTGGCCCGATTGATTTCGATGCCGCCGGCGATCCGGCGGCGGCCACCTACCTCTATCAGGAAATCCGCAGCACGCCGGCCGGGCTGGAGCTGGTCACACTGGAAACCATTCCTTATCCCTGAGCCGGCCTTTTGTCCCGCCCAAAAGAAAAGCCCGCATTGCGGGCTTTTCTTTTTTCTGCTGGATGCGGCTTATTTCAGTTCGCCCGAGTCCAGGATGCTGACCGCGCGCAGCGTGCGCCCGGATTGCGAGCCCAGTGCCTCGACCTTGCGCACCACATCCATGCCTTCGACGACACGGCCGAAGACCACATGGCGGCCATCCAGCCAGGGCGTGGGCACGGTGGTGATGAAGAACTGCGAGCCGTTGGTGTTCGGGCCGCGATTAGCCATGCTCAGCATGCCGGGGCGCTCGTGACGCAGGCTGAAATCCTCGTCGGCAAAGGTGCTGCCATAAATGCTCTCGCCACCCGTGCCGTTGCCGGTGGTGAAGTCGCCGCCCTGCAGCATGAAACCCGGAATCACGCGATGGAAGGGCGAGCCCTTGTAATGCAGCGTGGCGCCGCTCGCGCTCTTGCCCTTTTCGCCGGTGGCCAGGGCGCGGAAGTTTTCCACGGTTTTCGGGGCGGCGTTGCCGAACAGGCCGAGCACGACACGGCCGGCGGGCTGGCCGTCGATGCCGATGTCAAAAAACACGCGATGGGTGACGTCGTCTTTCTTGGCGGGGGCGGCGGCCTTGGCAGGCGCTTCCGCCAGTGCGGACGCACTCATGACCATCAGGGCCAGGGCGGCCATCCAGGACTTCAGCATGTGAACCTCGTGATTGATGTGGTGGTTGGCAAGACAGTGCGTGTGTAGCGGCGGCGGTTGCCGGCGTCAATCGGCGCTGTGTTGTCAGTGCTGGCGTCGCAGGCCGAGCAGCGAGGCGGCGATGATGAGCAGGGTGCCGGCCACAGCCCACAGGTCCGGCGTCTCGCCCCAGAGTGCCCAGGCATAAAGACCGGCCACGACAATCGCCAGATAGGTGACGGGGCCGATGCGGTTGGCGGGTGCGAGCGCATAGGCGCGCGTCAGTGCCAGCTGGCTCAGTGTGGCGAGCAGGCCGACAGCGGCCAGCAGTCCAAGTTCGTGCAGGTTCAGTGCGCGTCCGGCCCAGAGCAGCGGCAGGGCCGACACCAGCGTCGAGAGGGCGGCGAAATAGAACACCACCCGGGTGGCGGGCTCGGTGGCGCCGAGTGCACGTACGGTAACGAAGGCGGTGGCCGCCAGCACGCTGGAGCCCAGGCCGATCAGCGCGAAGTGGTTGAGCAGTCCGCCATCCGGCTTGCACACCAGCAGCACGCCGACAAGGCCGACCAGTGCGGCCGTCCAGCTGCGGCCCGTCATCGGTTCCTTCAGGAACAGCCAGGCCACGAGCGGGATGAACACCGGCGAGGAGTAGGTGAAGATCATGGCGCTGGACAGCGGCAGCTTGGCGATGGCGTAAAAGAAGCCGTACATCGCGGTCAGACCGGTCAGCGCCCGCCACAGGTGGCGCGGGAACACGGTGGTGCGCAGCCCGGCGCCGCCTGGGCGCAGCATGAAGGGCAGCAGCAGGCTGAAGCCCACCAGGTTGCGGGCAAAGACAATGATCTCGTTGCCGACACTGGCCGAGGCCAGGCGGATGAACACGCCCATGGTGGCAAACAGCACCGCTGACAGCGCGAGCAGCAGGGCACCACGACGCAGCGCGACAGGCGGAGGCAAGGCTGGCGGGGTCGGCATGGTGCGGGAAGCGGGGGCGTCGGCAGGGGCGCGCATCATACGCCGCTACGGCCGGGCTGTCCGTGCGGCCGCGGCGGCGGTCAGGCTTTCATCGGGGGGGCTTTTCCCGTAGAATCCACCGCCTTTCGGGGTCGGCCTATGGTTGCCGGCCACCCGTGGAACCGGTTTTTTCAAGGTAAATCATCATGGTTACGATTCGTCTGGCTCGTGGCGGCGCAAAAAAGCGTCCTTTCTATCAGGTCGTGGTGACGGACAGCCGCAACGCCCGTGACGGCCGCTTCATCGAGCGCGTGGGCTTCTTCAACCCGATTGCCCAGGGCAAGGAAGAGCGTCTGCGCGTGAACGCCGAGCGCTACCAGTACTGGATCGCCCAGGGCGCCCAGCCTTCCGAGCGCGTTGCCGCGCTGGTGAAGGAAGCCGGCAAGGCTGCCTGAGCGACATGACTGCCGTGCAACCTGCGGCCGACTCGCTGATCCAGGTCGGACGGCTCGGTGCGGCGCACGGCATCAAGGGCTGGCTCTGGGTGACGTCGCTGACCGATCCCGCCGCCAACATCTTCGGCTACCGTCCCTGGTACCTGAAAACCCGCGAGGGTTTCCGGGCCGTCAAGGTGCTGGAGTGGCGCGACCAGCCCAAGGGCCTTGTGGCCCAGCTTGATCTTTGTGTCGACCGCAATGCCGCCGAGCTGCTCCGCGGAACCGAGGTCTGGGTGCCCAAGGAGGCACTCCCGGATCTCGAGGAAGGCGACTATTACTGGTCTGATCTCATCGACCTCGAGGTGCGCACCGCCAGCGGCCAGCTGCTGGGCACGGTGCACGGCCTGATGGAGACCGGCGCCAACGACGTCATCGTCGTGCGTCCGTCCACCGGCAGCCTTGATGACCGTGAGCGCCTGATTCCCTGGCTGCCGGGGCAGGTGGTTACCCGGGTCGATCTCGAGGCCCGCGTGGTGACGGTCGACTGGGATACGGAGTTCTAAGGCGGCGCTGGAGAGCGGTGATGGCGGGATGCAGCGCGAGGCGCCCCGCAGCTCATCCCCGAGACGTATCGCCTGGATAGGCGAGGGGTGAGCGAGGATGCAACGAAGCGATGCGCCCGACAGCGCCGGTTTTCAGGGCCGCCCCGGCGTGTGGATCGGTGTGGTCAGCCTGTTTCCCGAGATGTTCCGGGCGCTGACCGACAACGGCATCACCGGTCGCGCGGTGAAAACCGGCCTGCTTGAGCTCGCCTGCTGGAATCCCCGGGATTTCACCGAGGATGCCTACCAGAAGGTCGATGACCGGCCCTATGGCGGCGGTCCCGGCATGGTGATGCTGATCGAGCCCTTGCGCCGTGCACTGGCGGCGGCAAAGGCGGCGGCAGCTGTCCGGGGGCTTGCCCCACAGGTGATCTACCTGTCGCCGCAGGGGCGGGTGCTGGACCAGCAGGGCGTGCGGGAGCTTGCGGATAATGCCGCTTTCATCCTGCTCTGTGGTCGTTATGAGGGCATCGACGAGCGCCTGATTGCGCGCGAAGTCGATGCCGAATGGTCCATCGGTGATTATGTGCTGTCGGGCGGCGAGCTGCCGGCGATGGTGCTGGTGGACGCGGTGACGCGGCTGTTGCCGGGCGCCCTCGGTCATGCGGACTCCGCTGCCGAGGACTCGTTCTCGGCCGGCCTGCTGGATTGCCCGCACTACACCCGTCCCGAGGTTTACGAGGGCGAGGCGGTGCCGGCGGTCCTGCTCTCCGGCGATCACGCGGCCATCCGCCGCTGGCGCCTGAAAGAGAGCCTGAAACGAACATTGCAGCGTCGACCCGAGCTTCTGGAGCGGGTCACGCTCGACAAGGAACAGCGTCGCCTGCTCGATGACATCCGTCGCGAGCAGGACGCCTGAGGCGGCACTTCGCTGCTGCCTCCCGGCCATGTGGCCGAACCGTCCCGCGGCAGCCGCCGCGGATCGATGACCGGGCAGAATGCGCTCCTGAGGCGGCTCGCCGCGCAAGGAGTTACAGCCTCTGTGCCCATGAAGAGGAAAATGCCATGAGCGGCAAGCATCCCCTGATCGAACAGATCGAAAAGTCGCAGATGAAGCAGGACGTCCCGGCCTTTGCACCCGGTGACACCGTTGTCGTGCAGGTGAAGGTGAAGGAAGGCGATCGCGAGCGTCTCCAGGCCTATGAAGGCGTGGTGATTGCGAAGAAGAATGCCGGCCTGAACTCGGCGTTCACCGTGCGCAAGATTTCCAATGGCGTGGGCGTGGAGCGCGTGTTCCAGACCCATTCCCCGGTGGTGGCATCCATCGAGGTGAAGCGTCGTGGTGATGTGCGTCGCGCCAAGCTGTATTACCTCCGCGATCGTTCGGGCAAGTCGGCCCGCATCAAGGAAAAGCTGGTGGCGCGCCAGAAGTAAGGCGCCCTCCGGTGGTAACAAAAGACGGCCTGCGGGCCGTTTTTTGTTTTTGGCCTCTGTCATGCGGCTCAAATGTCACGAGCGGGGGCTTGCCGGCGCGCGCTTTGCGGGCGGCTTGGGTATGCTCGGCCGCATGACTTCGCTTGTGAAACGTCCGCGCGGCCGTCCGCCGGCCCATGAGTCCCCGTTGCCGGAGGCATCCGAGCTGCGCCAGTTCCGCAGCAAGCTCGTCGTCGAGGGCTTGAGCCGGCATTCGGTCGCGGCCTATCTCTCCGACCTGCACAAGCTGGCTGCTTGGGCGCAGGCGCCCCTGTTGTCACTGGGCCCGGATGATCTGGCCCGCTATCTGCGCGAGTTGGCCGCTGACGGCAGCCATGTGCGTTCGCGCGCCCGCCTGTTGTCGGCGCTGCGCCGTTTTTACCGTTTCCATCTCGCCCAGCAGCGCATCAGCGCCGATCCCTCGCTGCATCTCGATGCCCCGAAGACGGGGCGGCCGCTGCCCAAGGACCTGTCCGAAGACGATGTCGGGCGCCTGCTCGCTGCACCGCTGACGGAAACGCCGCTCGGCCTGCGCGACCGCGCCATGCTGGAGTTGCTCTATGCCTGCGGCCTGCGCGTCTCCGAGCTGGTCGGGCTGCGCATCGACCAGCCCAACCGGCGCGGCGGCTTCGTGCGTGTCACGGGCAAAGGCAGCAAGGAGCGGCTGGTGCCCATGAACCAGGAGGCCATGGACTGGCTGGAGCGCTATCTGGCCGAGGCGCGGCCGGCGCTGGTGGCGGGCAGTGCCAGTGAGGCACTGTTTCCGAGCCGAGAGGGCGAGTTCATGACGCGACAGGCCTTCTGGTACCGCATCAAGACGCTGGCCAGGGCGGCCGGCATCGAAAAGCCGCTGTCGCCGCATACGCTGCGCCATGCCTTTGCCACCCACCTGCTGAACCATGGTGCCGACCTGCGCGTGGTGCAGATGCTGCTCGGGCACAGCGACCTGTCCACCACCCAGATCTATACCCATATCGCCAGCCACCGCCTGCAGCAGCTGCATACCGAGCACCATCCGCGCGGCTGAGCCCGCCGTTTACGCTTGTGCTATCGGCAGTGCTTGCTGCACTTGCGTATGCTGCGTCCATTCCCGAGTCCGGAGCGTGTCATGATGATTTTCTCCCGCCCCCTGTCCGCCCTGCTGCTGGTCGCCTCCCTGCTGCTGGCCGGCACGGCGGTCGCCAATCCCGAGGTCATCCGCGCCAAGCTGAAGGCGGTGATGCCGGATGCCCAGATCACCAGCATCCGTCCGACGCCGACGGGCCTGTTCGAGGTCAATGCCCGCGGCTATGAGCCGGTCTATGTGACGGCGGACGGCCGCTACCTGTTCCAGGGCGAGCTGCTGGAAATCCAGGGCAACCGCATCGTCAATGCCACGGACAGCCTGCTGGCCGACGAGCGCAAGCAGCGTCTGGCGGCGTTGCCGGTGGCCGACACCGTGGTTTTCCCCGCCACGGGCGGCAAGCCCAAGGCGACGGTCTGGGTGTTCACCGACATCGACTGCGGCTACTGCCGCAAGCTGCACCGGGAGGTGCCGGCCATGAACCGTCTCGGGATCGAGGTGCGCTACCTGGCCTTTCCGCGTGCCGGTGCGAATTCCGCCTCGGCGGCCAAGCTGGCCAGTGTCTGGTGTGATGCCGACCGGCAGCAGGCCATGACCCGGTCCAAGGCGGGCGAGTCCCTGCCGGCGGCACCCAAGGTCTGCAAGCATCCGGTGGCCGCGCAATATGATCTGGGCGAGCAGCTTGGGGTGCGTGGCACCCCTGCCGTTTTCGGTCCGGACGGCATGCAGCTGGGTGGCTTCCTGACCGCTGACGCACTCGCCAAAACCCTCGGCCTGCGCTGATTTCCTTCCGGCTGTCCCGGGTTTGACAAAGCCCGGGGCCAGCCATAATGTTGCGCCCTCCCGCTTCGCCCCCCGCCCATGGCGGACCCCGCCGGCCCCGTTGCCGAGCAGGCCTTTGCCCAGGCCACGGGCGTGCTCCAGCTTTTTTCAGGTGATGATGTGAAACCGGTTTCTGTAGGGATTGTGGGCCTCGGCACGGTCGGTGGCGGCGCGTTCAACCTGCTGCGCGACAATGCGGCCGAAATCAGCCGCCGCACCGGTCGCGAGATCCGCGTCACTCAGGTCGGTGCCCGTCGCGACAACCCGCGTTATGACCTCTCCGGCACCGTCGTCAGCCGTGACATTTTCGATGTGGTGAACAACCCCGACATCGATATCGTGGTCGAGGTCATCGGCGGCACCACCACGGCCCGTGAAGTCGTCATGAAGGCGATACAGAACGGCAAGCATGTGGTTACCGCCAACAAGGCGCTGCTCGCCGAGTACGGCAACGAGATTTTTGCGGCCGCTGAAGAAAAGGGCGTGTATGTGGCCTTCGAGGCTTCTGTCGCCGGCGGCGTGCCCATCATCAAGGTGCTGCGCGAAGGCTTGGCCGCCAACCGCATTGACTGGCTGGCCGGCATCATCAATGGCACCGGCAACTTCATCCTCACCGAGATGCGCGAGAAGGGCCGCGATTTCTTCGACGTGCTCAAAGAGGCGCAGGAACTCGGCTATGCCGAAGCGGATCCGACTTTCGATGTCGAGGGCATCGACGCCGCGCACAAGCTGACCATTCTTGCCTCGCTCGCGTTCGGCATTCCGCTGCAGTTCAAGAAGGCCTATACCGAGGGCATTACCCGCCTGACGCGTGAAGACGTGGCCTATGCCGAGGAGCTGGGTTTCCGCATCAAGCATCTGGGCGTTGCCCGCCGCACCGACAGCGGCATCGAATTGCGCGTGCATCCGACACTGATTCCGGCCGAGCGCCTGATTGCCAATGTCAACGGCGTGAAGAATGCGGTGCTGGTGCAGTCGAATGCCGTCGGCCCGACGCTGTATTACGGTGCCGGTGCCGGTGCCGGCCCCACGGCGTCAGCCGTCGTGGCCGACATTGTCGACGTGGTGCGTGCGCTCAACAGCGGCAGCAGCAATTTTGTGCCGCATCTGGCCTTCCAGCCGGGTGCGCTGGCTGACACCCCCATCCTGCCGATGGACGAGGTGGTGACCTCTTATTACCTGCGCCTGACCGCCAACGACCGTCCCGGCGTGCTGGCCGAGGTCACCCGCATCCTGTCCGTGCGCGGCATCAGCATCGAGGCCATCCTGCAGAAGCCGGCGCACGAGGCCGGCTCGGTGCCGGTCATCCTGCTCACCAAGCCGGTGCAGGAAAAGGAAATGAATGCTGCCATCGCCGCAATGGAGGCGCTGGACGACATCATCGGCAAGGTGGTGCGCATCCGCCTCGAGAACCTGGATGCGTGAATGTGTTCATCCCTCTTTCCCATGACTGGGGAGAGGGATGGGTGAGGAGCGCTTCGGCAACAGCCCCTCGCCCCAACCCTCTCCCCGCCAGCGGAGAGAGGGAGTTACCCAACGATTGAGTAGACGACCATGAGCTTCGGCACCCGCTACACCGGCCTGATCAACAAGTATCGCGACCACCTGCCGGTTTCCGACGATACCCGCCTGATTTCCCTCGGCGAGGGCAACACGCCGCTGATCAAGCTGCAGAACATTCCCAAGCTGCTCGGCAAGCAGGTCGAGATCTATGTGAAGTACGAAGGCCTGAATCCCACCGGCTCGTTCAAGGACCGTGGCATGACCATGGCCGTGACCAAGGCCGTGGAAGAGGGCAGCCGTGCCATCATCTGCGCCTCCACCGGCAACACCTCGGCCGCCGCCGCCGCTTATGCCGCGCGGGCCGGCATCACCGCTTTCGTGCTGATTCCCGAAGGCAAGATCGCCATGGGCAAGCTGGCGCAGGCGATGATGTACGGCGCCATCACGCTGCAGATCCGTGGCAATTTCGACGCCGGCATGGAACTGGTGAAGCAGGTGGCTGCCGAGGCGCCCGTGACCATCGTCAATTCCATCAATCCCTACCGCCTGCAGGGCCAGAAGACCGCGGCTTTCGAGATCGTCGAAGAGCTGGGGTTTGCGCCCGACTACCACTGCCTGCCGGTCGGCAATGCCGGCAACATCACCGCGCACTGGATGGGCTACAGCGAGTACCACGAGCGCGGCATCGTCAACAGCCGCCCGAAGATGGTCGGCTACCAGGCCGCCGGCTCCGCGCCCTTCATGCGTGGCGGCCCCGTGGCCAACCCGGAAACCGTGGCCACCGCCATCCGCATCGGCAATCCGCAGTCCTGGGACAAGGCCTGGGCGCTGCAGAAGGAGTCGGGCGGCTGGTTTGACGAGCTCTCCGACGAGGAAATCCTTGCCGCGCAGCGCCTGCTCGCGATGCGCGAAGGCGTGTTCTGCGAGCCGGCCTCGGCCGCGTCGCTGGCCGGTGCCATGCGCGATGTGCGCAGCGGCAAGATTCCCGAAGGCTCGAAAATCGTCTGCACGCTGACCGGCAACGGCCTCAAGGACCCGGACACTGCCATCAAGCAGTGCCAGGACGCCGTGCTCAAGACCATCGATGCCACGCTGCCGGAAGTGAAGTCGGCCATCCTGTCGCAGATGGCCTGACCGTTCGTCCGCAGTGAAAAGGCCCGGCTTCGCCGGGCCTTTTTGTTTCCAGTCCCACGGGTCGTGGCAGAATCGCCGTCATGAAAAAAATCCTGCAGGTCCGCGAAATCCCGCCACGCTACGGCGAGCCGGTCGATGCGCATCCGGTGCTGGCACGCATCTATGCGGCGCGCGGTGTGCGCGGGCCGGCGGAGCTGGAGCGCTCGCTCAAGGCCCTGCACCCGCCGGCACTGAAAGGCCTCGACGCTGCCCTGGACTTGCTGGAGATGGCACTGCGCATGCGACGGCGCATTCTCGTCGTTGGTGATTTCGATGCGGATGGCGCCACCAGTACTGCACTGGTGCTGCTGGCACTGCGCGCGATGGGCGCGGCCCATGTCGACTACCTCGTGCCCAACCGTTTCGAATATGGCTATGGCCTGACGCCGGAGATCGTGGCGCTGGCCTGCCGCGAAAAGGCCCCCGAGCTGCTGGTCACCGTCGACAACGGCATTTCCAGCATCGAGGGCGTGGCCGAGGCAAAAGCGGCGGGCCTGGACGTGCTGATCACCGACCACCACCTGCCCGGTGCCAACTTGCCGGCGGCGGATGCCATCATCAATCCCAACCAGCCGGGCTGCGATTTTCCGAGCAAGCACCTGGCCGGTGTCGGTGTGGCCTTCTACCTGTTGTCACGGCTCTGCACACGCTTGCGCGAGCGCGGCTGGTTTGCCGAGACCGGGTGCGAGCCGCCTGTGATGGCGCAGTGGCTTGATCTGGTGGCACTTGGCACAGTGGCCGACGTCGTGGCGCTGGATGCGAACAACCGCGTGCTGGTGCATCAGGGCCTGGCGCGCATCCGTGCCGGACGCTGCCGTCCCGGCATCAGCGCCTTGCTCGCGATTGCCGGCAAGAATCCGGCGCAGCTGGTGGCCACCGACATCGCCTTCCAGGTGGCGCCGCGGCTGAATGCTGCAGGCCGTCTCGATGACATGTCGTATGGCATCGAGTGCCTGCTCACCGACTCGCCGGACCTTGCCGCGCAATACGCCGCCGAGCTGGACGGCCTGAACAGCGAGCGCCGGCAGATCGAGGCCGGCATGCAGCAGGAGGCGCTGGCCAGCCTGCGCAGTGTGGCGCTGGATACGGCGCGCCTGCCGCATGGGCTCTGCCTGTTCCATACCGAATGGCATCAGGGCGTGATCGGCATTCTGGCCGGTCGGCTCAAGGAAAAATTCCATCGCCCGGTGATTGCCTTTGCGCCGGCAGGTGATGCGGCGCCGGATGACCTGAAAGGGTCGGCGCGCTCGATTCCCGGTGTACACATCCGCGATGTGCTGGATGCGGTGGCGGCGCGGCATCCGGGCCTCATCAGCCGTTTTGGCGGTCATGCGATGGCGGCCGGCCTGTCCCTGCCGCGTGCCCATTTCGATGCCTTCCGCACCGCCTTCGACGAGGCCGTGCGGCAGGCGGCCGATCCGCGTGATCTCGAGCCCCTGCTGTATTCCGACGGCGAGCTGCCGGCCGACTGCTTTACCGAAGCCTTTGCCGAACGGCTGCGCGAAGCCGGCCCCTGGGGGCAGGCCTTTCCCGAGCCGCTGTTCCATGGCGACTTTCTGTGCCTGGAACAGAAGCTGCTGAAGGAGCGCCACCTCAAGCTGAGTCTCTCGCACCCGCAAAGCAACCGCGTGTTTGATGCGATTGCCTTCAACATCGACACCGCGGTCTGGCCCAACAAGGCCAGTCGCGTGCGCCTGGCCTATCGCCTCGACATCAACGAGTTTCGTGGCCTGCGCTCGCTGCAACTGCGTGCGGAATACCTCGAACCACTGTAAATCTGCGGCGACCGTCCGGTTTTCCCGCCCGGCGGTTACACGCCGTCACCAGATGTGCGGGCACAGTGATCGCATTTCCGGTTAAAATTTGCGCACCGGTCAGCCTGCCACCCTGGCAGCTGTGAGCCGGCCTGTCGTCCGGGTCCTGATTTCACCATTGGGCCTGTCCCGGGCGGTAACTGATGGGAGCCTGTTCCCCGGTGGCGCATTGTTGCGATGCCCCAGCGGGGAGCAGGCTCCGGAACGGAGATGACCCATGTTGACCCTGCGTGAAGCCCTGCGGACCGTGTCCGTCGGCCTGTTTGCCCTGGCGATGATCGCCGCCACCGTATCTGCCACCTTTTTCAACGGCTCCGCCCGCAAGGGGCTGGAAGTCCCGGCCAGCGTCGAACCGTTATCCTAGGTCCGCCCCTGACGCCATGCGCCCGCAGCTGCGCTGACTAGCTGCCCCGCGGGCGGCTTCTTGCGGCCGGCGCCGTTTCTGGTCCCTGCCCGGCACTTCCGCTACAATCCGCGCCCTCGTCCGTCTGCCGTCTTTTTTCCATGGAAATCAACGCCCACCTCAACCGCATCAAGGACCTCACCGAGCGCGCCACTTCGCTCAGGGGGTATCTTTGACTACGACCTGAAAAAAGAACGCCTCGAGGAGGTCCTGCGCGAGCAGGAAGACCCCTCACTCTGGAATGACCCGGAAAAGGCCCAGGCCATCGGCCGCGAGCGTGTCGAACTGGAAGGCATCGTGCTGACGCTCGATCGTCTCGCCAGCGGTCTGACCGATGCACGCGACCTGCTTGACCTGGCGGTGGAAGAGGATGACGAGGGCACGCTGAACGATGTCAGCGCCGAACTCGACAGCCTGGAGAAATCGGTGGCCGATCTCGAGTTCCGCCGCATGTTCTCGGGCGAGATGGACCCCAGCAACTGCTTCATCGACATCCAGGCGGGCGCCGGCGGTACCGAGGCCCAGGACTGGGCCAGCATGCTGTTCCGCATGTACCTGCGCTGGATCGACCGTCACGGCTTCAAGGCCGAGATCATGGAAGTCTCCGACGGCGAAGTGGCCGGCATCAAGTCCGCCACCATCCGTGTCGAGGGTTCTTATGCTTTCGGCTGGCTGCGTACGGAAACCGGCGTGCACCGCCTGGTGCGCAAGTCGCCCTTCGACTCCGGCAACCGCCGCCATACCTCGTTCACGGCCGTGTTCGTGTCGCCCGAAGTGGACGACGACATCGAGATCGAGATCAGCAAGGCCGATGTGCGCGAGGACACCTACCGCTCCTCCGGCGCGGGCGGCCAGCACGTCAACAAGACCGACTCGGCCGTACGCCTGACGCATATCCCGACCAATACCGTGGTGGCCTGCCAGAACGAGCGCTCGCAGCATGCCAACCGCGACCGTGCCTGGAAGATGCTGCGTGCCAAGCTCTACGAGCTGGAACTGCAGAAGCGCAATGCCGCACAGCAGGCCCTGGAAGACACCAAGTCGGATGTGGGCTGGGGCAGCCAGATCCGCTCCTATGTGCTCGACCAGTCGCGCGTGAAAGACCTGCGCAGCAACATCGAAAGCTCCAATCCCAATGCCGTGCTCGATGGCGACCTCGACGAATTCATCGAGGCCTCGCTGAAGATGGGCCTCTGAGCCGGCCACCAAGAATGTCTGTCAGGCGGCTGCCTGCGGATGCCGCGCAATGAACGCGAGATGAACGAGATGAGCGAACAGCAGACCCCGGAAGTGCAGGTTGACGTCAACAAGCTGATGGCCGAGCGCAAGCAGAAGCTGGCCGAGCTGCGTGCTGCCGAGAAGATCGCCTTCCCCAACGACTTCAAGCGCGACGCCGTTGCCGCCGACCTGCACAAAGCCTTCGGCGACAAAGACAACGAGGCGCTGGAGGCGAACCGCCACTACTTCGCCATCGCCGGCCGCATCATGCTCAAGCGCATCATGGGCAAGGCGGCCTTCGCCACCCTCCAGGACATGTCGGGCCGCATCCAGCTCTACATCTCCCGGGAAGCGGTGGGGGAAGAGGTCTACAACAGCTTCAAGAAGTGGGACATGGGCGACATCGTCGGTGCCCGCGGTCATGTGTTCAAGACCAAGACCGGCGAGCTCTCGCTGCATGTCGAGGAGCTGCGCTTGCTGACCAAGGCGCTGCGTCCGTTGCCGGACAAGTTCCACGGCATTGCCGACCAGGAAATGAAGTACCGCCAGCGCTATGTCGACCTCATCATGAGCGAGGAGACGCGCCGCGCCTTCACCGTACGCTCGCAGGTGGTCGAGGGTATCCGCCGCTTCATGTCCGGTCGCGGCTTCATGGAAGTGGAAACGCCCATGATGCATGTGATTCCCGGTGGCGCGGCGGCCAAGCCTTTCACCACCCACCACAATGCGCTGGACATGCCGCTGTTCCTGCGCATCGCCCCCGAGCTCTACCTCAAGCGCCTGGTGGTGGGCGGCTTCGAGCGCGTGTTCGAGATCAACCGCAACTTCCGTAACGAGGGTGTGTCCACCCGGCACAACCCCGAGTTCACCATGATCGAGTTCTACATGGCGTATGCGGACTACCGTGACCTGATGGACCTTACCGAGGACATGCTGCGCACGCTGGCCGAAGACATCCTGGGCAAGACCACGGTGGACTATCAGGGCGAGACCTTCGACTTCGGCTCGCCTTTCGCGCGCCTGTCCATGGTCGATGCCATCCTCGAGCACAACCCGGAGCTGACCCGCGAGCAGCTCTGGGACATGGGTGCGGCAGCCGACGTGGTGCGCAGCAAGCTGAAGATGGAGGTCAAGCCCACCTGGGGCATCGGCAAGCTGCAGACGCTGATTTTCGAGGAAACGGTGGAAACGAAGCTGCGCCAGCCGACCTTCATCACCGAGTATCCGGCGGAAGTGTCGCCGCTGGCGCGTCGCAATGATGACAATCCCTTCATCACCGACCGCTTCGAGTTCTTCATCGGCGGCCGCGAGATCGCCAACGGCTTTTCCGAGCTCAATGACCCGGAAGACCAGGCCGAGCGCTTCCTGCAGCAGGTGCGCGAGAAGGAGGGCGGCGACGACGAGGCCATGCACTTCGACGCCGATTACATCCGCGCCCTGGAGTACGGCCTGCCGCCGACGGCGGGCGAGGGCATCGGCATCGACCGCCTGGTGATGCTGTTTGCCAATGCGCCCTCCATCCGTGACGTCATCCTGTTCCCGCACATGCGCCCCGAGGCCTGAGGCCGGGGACATCCGGAGAAGGCGGCCTGCGGGCCGCCTTTTTTCTTGGCGCCGCGGCTGGCTTCTGCTTAGCTCTTCGGACCTGCAGATTGGCCCATCCGGTCAAGGTCCGGTCGTGGTGGCCGGGCTAGGATGCGGGGTTGATAACAAGAACAAGGCCGTCAGCCGGCCACCGGAGGTTTCATGTCCTGGCGAGCATCACTGGCGTTGGCATTGTCCGCGCTCTCCCTGTCCTTTCCTGCACTGGCCCAGCGCCAGCTGGATGTCGACGGCGTCAAGATCGTGGTCCCCACCGCCGCCGAGTTCATGAAGGCCACCGGCATTGGCCCGCTGGAGAAGCCGCTCCACATCCGCGCCTGCATTTTTGATCCGGTGGGTACGCAGGGGCCGGCCGTGTCCTATGCCAAGGACATGATTCTGGAGGCCCGGCGCTGGAACGTGTTCATCGAGGTCAAGGCCTATACCGACGAGCGCGTGGCGGCCGAGGACTTCAAGGCCGGGCAGTGCGATGCGGTGGCCATCTCCACCTTGCGTGCCAAGCAGTTCAACCATTTCATCGGCAGCCTGGATTCGGTGGGCTCGGTGCGCAATTACGAAGAAATGCGCTCGGTGATGCGCGTGCTCTACACCAATCCCAAGGTGGCGCCGCTGATGATCAACGGTTCCTACCAGATCGGTGGCGTGGTGCCACTGGGCGCCATCTTCGTCATGGTCAACGACCGCAAGATCGACTCCATCGAAAAGGCTGCCGGCAAGAAGGTGGCGGTGCTGGAATGGGACAAGTCGCAGGCACGCATGGTGCAGCAACTGGGGGCGCAGCCGGTGGCTTCGGACATCAGCAATTTTGCCGGCAAGTTCAACAACGGCCAGGTCGACATCATTGCCGCGCCCGCGCTGGCCTTCCAGCCGCTGGAGCTTTACCGCGGCCTGGGTGACAAGGGGGCGATCTATCGCCTGCCGCTGGCGATGATGAGTGGTGCGCTGGTGTTCAACCGCGACAAGTTCGTCAAGGAAGTGCCTGATCTCGACGACAAGATCCAGAAGATCCGCAATTTTGCCATCGGCTATCTGGAACAGGCCTATCTGCTGATCGACAAGGTGGAGAAGGAGATTCCCGCCAAGTACTGGATGGACATCAGCGAGCCGGACAAAGTTAAGTACTACACCATGATGCGCGAGGCCCGCCTGCAACTGACGCGCGAAGGCGTCTACGACCCGCGCATGATGAACCTGCTGAAGCGCGTGCGCTGCAAGCACGAGCCGCAGCATGCCGAGTGTTCGCTGAACGACGAGTAAGTGCGCCGTTGTGGCGGCCAAAAAAGGGCGATGCCAGTGGCATCGCCCTTTTTGTTTTACCCGCCTGCTGGAAACAGCGAACTGTCAGCGCAAGCGCTCAGCGGCGCAGTCCGAGCCGGCGGTAGACAAAGTTGAGCAGCCAGATCGGTCCCACGAGCAGGAACTGCAGGTCCTTGAAGAAGGAGGGCTTCTTGCCTTCGACGTGGTGCCCGTAGAACTGGCCGATCCAGGCCAGCACGAACAGCGCGACCGAGACGGCAAGAATCTGCGGGATCTGGCTGATCGCACCCAGCATGGCGAGCGTGATCACCAGCATGCCGACGGCCAGCGGTACCGATACCGTGAAGTAGAAAACGAGGGCAACAGCCAGGCCGGCCGCGGCGGCGTAGGGGTGCAGCGCCCAGAGCATGCCAAACACGCAGAAATAGATGACGGGCACGCAGATCCAGTGGATGGTCTTGTTGACCGGGTTCTGGTGCGATTCGCCGTATTCGTCCAGCCAGGCGTCCAGGGTTTTCATGGCGGGTCTCCACTTGTTGTTGTCTTGCCGCCGAATCTGCGCCGGCTTATCCACAAAATCAAGTACGAACGTACCAATTTGGCGGCTCTGATGGGTGACTGGTTGGTTTCTTTCTTTCGGGGCGGCCGCTCAGAGCAGCCAGGCCAGTGCAAACAGCCCGAGCATGCCGAAGGCCAGCGCCAGCTTGGCGGCCAGCGCCAACAACAGCCCCAGGCTGGTGGCGAGGCCGACGCGGCCGGCGCGGTAGGGATCGGGGTGGGCCAGCCATTCGCCGGCCATGGCACCGGCCAGCGGCCCGATGACGAGACCGGCCGGGCCGAGAAAGAGTCCGGCCATGGTGCCGAGCGTGGCACCGACCAGCGCCTCGCGGCTGGCCCCGGCACGCTTGGCGCCCAGCAGGGCGCCCAGCCAGTCGGCCAGCAACCCGAGCAGGGCCATCGCGCCGAGCACAATCACTGTACCGACGCTTACCGCTGCATAGTCCTGCAGCCAGGCCGCGAGCCAGAGTCCGGCAAAGATCAGCAGGGGGCCGGGCAGTACCGGCAGTACAAGGCCGGCGATGCCGGCAATTACCAGCAGCAGGGCGAGCAGGGCCAGCGCCATAGTCATCAGTCGTCCTCCGCAATCCGTCCGGATGAAGTGGGGCCAGGGCGGCGGGCTGCAAGCCGGATCAGTTGCCCTTGAGGCTGACCAGCAGCACGCCTGTCAGCACCAGGGCGGTGCCGGCCAGTTGCAGCCAGACCAGGGTTTCGCCCAGCACCGCATAACCCAGCCACAGCGTTGCCACCGGCCCCACGGCACCGATCAGCGCGGCGCGGCTGGCACCGATGCGGCGAATGCCGTTGGTCAGCAGCGTGGCCGGTAGCACGGTGCAGACAATCGCCAGCGTGATGCCGAGGGCCAGCACGCGCGGACTCACCAGCAAGGCGGTGAGCGGATTCACCAGCAGAAAATGCACGACGCAGCACAGGCAGGAAATGCTGAGCGCAATGCCGGTGAAGCGGTTGGCGCCGATGCGCGCAATCAGCTCGCCCGAGCCCACGAGATAGGCGGCATAGGCGACGGCACTGGCGAACACCAGGCTCATGCCGAGCAGCAGGTGGCTGCCCTGGTGCGCAAGGTCCGGCCAGACCACGAGGGTCATGCCGGCATAGCTCACGCCGATGGCGATCCAGGTCGGCCGGCTGACCGGACGGCGCAGCAGCCAGGCCGTCATCAGCACCGTCATCGTCGGATAAAGGAAAAGCACCAGTCTTTCAAGGCCGGCGCTGATGTATTGCAGGCCGAGAAAATCCAGCAGCGAGGCGAGGTAATAGCCGCCTGCGCCTAGCGCGAACAGCTGCAGCCAGTCACGGCGTGTCAGAGGCGTTTGCTCGTGACCACGGCTGGCCAGCAGGCCCATGGCCAGGAAGAAGGGCAGCGAGAACACCATGCGCAGCGTCAGCAGGGTGACCGGGTCCACCGTTTCCTGATAGGCGAGCTTGATAAAGATGGACTTGGTGGCAAACAGCACGGCCGAGGCGAGCACGAGCAGGATGCCGGCAAGGGCGGGGCGGGCGGTCATGGCAGATCCGGGGGTGTTGCCGGTGCGGCGGCGGCGAAAGGCCGGCCGCCGATTAAGCCGCAGTCCCTGCGCCGGGGCAATCCCTGCACGATATTTGTCCTTTGCTGACAATGGCTTGCGCCCATTGTCCGACAGTGGCCGTAACCGCTTCTGACAAACCATTGGCTGGCCTGAAAAAAGTTACAAATTCGACCGTCGGGTACTCACATTGCTGTAACTGCTGTTTTACAATCGCCGGCCTTTGTGTGTCGCATTGTCGACAAAACCGCCTGGTCAGCAGGGATTCATTTGCCTGGCCGGGCTTTTCCAGAAGCTACCTGAAGGTGAGGGTTGACCATGCAAATTGGGATTCCAGCCGAAATCCTTGCGGGCGAAACGCGCGTTGCCGCGACACCGGAAACGGTGAAAAAGTTCGCTCAGCTGGGCTACAAGCTGGTCGTGCAGAGCGGCGCCGGTGTGCGCGCGAGCTGCACCGACAAGGCCTATGAAGAAGCCGGTGCCACGATTGCCGCGACTGCCGCGGACACCGTGAAAGACGCCGACGTCGTGTTCAAGGTCGCTGCCCCCACGGCCGACGAAGTGGCGAATTACAAGCAGGGTGCCATCGTGCTGGCCGCATTCGCCCCGCACCTCAACCCGCACCTCGACGCCTATGCCGCGAAGGGCCTGACCTGCGTCGCACTGGAACTGATTCCGCGCATCACGCGTGCGCAGAGCTCCGACATCCTGTCCTCGCAGGCGTCGCTTGCCGGCTACAAGGCCGTGCTGATGGCCGCCAACGAATACCAGGGCATGTTCCCGATGATGATGACCGCTGCCGGCACCATCAAGCCGGCGCGCACGGTCATTCTCGGTGTCGGTGTGGCCGGTCTGCAGGCCATTGCCACGGCCAAGCGTCTTGGCGCCGTGGTGGAAGCCTCCGACATGCGTCCCGCTGCCAAGGAGCAAGTGGAGTCGCTGGGCGGCAAGTGGCTCGACGTGCCCATGTCCGACGAAGAGAAGGCCAAGGCGCTGGGTACGGGCGGTTACGCCTGGGTACCGAGCCCGGAATACGTGCGTGATCAGGCCGTGGTTGTCGACAAGGCGGTGTCTGCTGCCAACATCGTCATCACCACGGCCCAGATTCCGGGCCGCAAGGCGCCGGTGCTCATCAAGGCCGAAACCGTGGCCAAGATGAAGCCGGGTGCTGTCATCGTCGACATGGCGGTGTCTTCCGGCGGCAATGTCGAAGGCTCGAAGCTCGACGAGATCGTCATGACCGAAAACGGCGTGAAGATCATCGGTGTCGGCAATATTCCGGCCACCGTGGCCACCGAAGCCTCGGCGCTCTATGCCCGCAACATCCTGAATTTCCTCCAGCCCCAGCACGACAAGGAATCGCAGAGCCTCAAGCTCAACCGCGAGGACGAAATGGTCAAGCCGACGCTCATCGTCGATGCCGGCCAGGTGCTGTACAAGAAGCCCAACTGACAGGAGAGGCCAAGATGACTGACCTCGCTCAGATCGCCCAGCAGGCGACGGACGCCGTCGTCCACACCAGTGGCGTGCCCTTCGTCAACGTCTTCACCGTGTTCGTGCTCGCGATCTTCGTGGGTTACTACGTGGTGTGGAGCGTGACGCCCGCCCTGCACACCCCGCTCATGGCCGTGACCAATGCCCTTTCCGGCATCATCGTCGTCGGCGCCATGCTGCAGGCCGTGCATTTCGATGGCCAGATCACCGCCACCACGGTGCTCGGTGCCGTAGCCGTTTTCCTTGCATGCATCAACATCTTCGGCGGCTTTGCCGTGACCGAACGCATGTTGGACATGTTCAAGAAAAAGAAGAAGTAAGGAGCCGATAGATGGAAAACTTCGCGCAATACGCGGATTGGGCCTATCTCGTTGGCGCCATCCTCTTCATCCTCGCCCTGCGTGGCCTGTCTTCGCCGGCCTCGGCGATCATGGGTAACCGCTACGGCATGATCGGCATGACGCTGGCCGTCATCGCCACCTTCGCCGTGGTCGCCAACCTGAGTGGCGGTGCCATTGCCGTGAAGCCGGGCTATGCCCTGATCATCGGCGCCATGGTGCTGGGTGCCGTGGTCGGCCTGCTGCGCGCACGTACCGTGCCGATGACGCAGATGCCGGAAACCGTGGCACTGATGCATTCGCTGGTGGGTCTGTCCGCCGTGCTGATTGCCATCGCTGCCGTCCTCAATCCGACGGCCCAGCATGACGCCATTCACCGCTTCGAGCTGTTTGTGGGCTGCTTCGTCGGTGCCATCACCTTCACGGCTTCCGTGTTTGCCTATGGCAAGCTGGCCGCGAAGAAGTGGGCCAAGTCGCTCAAGGGCGGCTGGGTCAAGCCGGTGCAGGTCATCCTGTTCGTCGGCATGCTCGGTTTCGGTGCTGCCTACTTCGTGACCGAAGACCTGAACCACTTCTACGCCATGACCGCCTTTGCGCTGGTGCTGGGCTACTTCTGGATCGGCCCCATCGGTGGCGGCGACATGCCCGTCGTGGTCTCGCTGCTCAACTCCTTCTCGGGCTGGGCCGCGGCCGGTATCGGTTTCACGCTGGGTAACTCCATGCTGATCATCGCCGGCTCGCTGGTGGGCTCGTCGGGCGCGATTCTTTCCTACGTGATGTGCCGCGCCATGAACCGCTCACTGTTCAATGTGCTGTTCGGCGGCTTCGGTGCGGCGGCAGCCGGTGCCGATGCCGGTGGCGAGCAGAAGGAAAAGAACTACAAGGCCGGCTCGCCGGAAGACGCCGCCTTCATGATGGGCAATGCCGATTCCGTGGTCATCGTGCCCGGTTACGGTCTGGCCCAGGCTCGCGCCCAGAACGCGGTGAAGGAACTGGCTGACATCCTCAAGGAAAAGGGTGTGAAGGTGAGCTATGCCATCCACCCGGTGGCGGGCCGCATGCCCGGCCACATGAACGTGCTGCTGGCCGAGGCCGATGTGCCTTATGAAGACGTGAAGGAAATGGACGAAATCAACTCCGATTTCGCCGCCACCGACGTTGTCCTCATCATCGGCGCCAACGACGTGGTCAACCCGGCTGCCAAGAACGATCCGAGCTCGCCGATCTACGGCATGCCGATCCTTGAGGCACAGCGTGCGCGCACCGTGATGGTGATCAAGCGTTCGATGAATCCGGGCTATGCCGGTCTCGACAACGACATCTTCTACATGGACAAGACCATGATGATTTTCGGTGACGCCAAGAAGGTGGCCGAAGACATCCTCAAGGGTCTGACCGGCGGCGGCCACTGATCGCTCCCGTCCTTGTGGGAAATGAAAAAGGCGCCTGCGGGCGCCTTTTTCATTCGCGGCTCACGGGCTAGGCTGTTGACTGCGCCCGGTCACGGGGCTGGCGCGCCCGCAGTGCATACAGGAGTTTTGCCATGGCTTTCACGATCTACGATGCATCGGTACCGGTATTCCGTCAGCAACTGGGCAGCCTGCTGACCTTGCTCGACAAGGCCGAGGCCCATGCGGCCGACCAGGGCATCGATGTCGCCACGCTGCTGAATGCCAGCCTGGCGCCGGACATGTTCAATTTCATCCGCCAGGTGCAGATCGCCACCGACCATGCCAAGGGCGCCTGCGCGCGCCTGGCCGGTGTCGAGATTCCGAAGTTCGAGGACAAGGAAACCACGGTGGCCGAATTGCGTGCGCGTATCGAGCGCGTGCTGGCCTTCATTGCCACGGTGACGCCGGCACAGTTTGCCGGTGCCGGGGATCGCCAGATCCGGCTGGTGTTTCCCTGGGCCAGCTATGACTTCACCGGCCAGCGCTATCTTGGCTACTGGGCGCTGCCGAACTTCTTTTTCCATGTCACCACGGCCTACGACATCCTGCGTGCGCAGGGCGTGCCGGTGGGCAAGGCGGACTTCCTCGGCCCGCAGTGAGCGGGCCTGACCGGCGTCATGGCGGAAGCGGCATGGCGGGGCCACACTGCATCCATCCATTGCAGTTGCCACAAGGAGTCCGTCATGAGTTCCGATCCCCGTGCCCGTCTCGAAACCCTGCAGGCGGAGTACCAGCGCCGCATCGACGGCATCCGGGCCGACCTGCAGCACCGCGAGCAGCCGGTATCAGCCGATTTCGCCGAGCAGGTGACCGAGGGCGAGAACGACGACGTGCTGCGTGCGTTGCTACTGGAGGCCGAGTCTGAACTGGCCCGGGTGCAATCGGCGCTGCAGCGCCTGGCGCGCGGGGAGTACGGGCGTTGCGTGCGTTGTGGTGCCGGCATTCCCCCGGCGCGCTTGCAGGCACTGCCGCAGGCCGATACCTGTCCCGATTGTGCTGTCTGAGTTCACACTACCCATTAAAAAGCCCGCATTGCGGGCTTTTTAATGGGTAGTGTGAAGCGGCTCATTTCACCTTCATGCCAGGCGCGGCACCAGCATCTGGCGACAGGATGAAGATGTCCGTGCCGCCCGGGCCTGCGGCCAGCACCATGCCTTCGCTCATGCCGAACTTCATCTTGCGCGGGGCGAGGTTGGCGACCATCACCGTCTGCCGGCCGACCAGCTTTTCCGGCTCGGGATAGGCGCTCTTGATGCCGGCAAACACGTTGCGGGTCTTGCCTTCGCCCAAGTCCAGCGTCAGTTGCAGCAGCTTGTCGGCGCCGGCCACATGCTGTGCATCCACGATGGTTGCGACGCGCAGGTCGACCTTCATGAAGTCGTCGATGGTGATCTCGGGGGCGATGGCATCTGCCAGCGCCGGTGTGGCGGCAGGTGCTGCCACCGTGGCGGCCAGGCTTTCCCTCGAGGCGTCGACCATGGCTTCCACCTTCTCTTTTTCCACGCGCGTCATCAGCGGCGTGAAGGTGTTGATCGTGTGGCCGAGCAGCAGTTGCTGGCGCGATGCCCAGTCGAGGCTTTTCACGTTCAGGAACTGGCGGCTGGCCTCGCTCATCGCCGGCAGGATGGGCGCGAGGTAGACGATCAGCTGGCGGAACAGGTTGAGGCCCACCGAGCAGACTTCATGCACCTCGGCCTCGCGGCCGGCTTCCTTGGCCAGCGCCCAGGGTTTCTTCTCGTCGATGTACTGGTTGGCACGGTCGGCCAGCGCCATGATCTCGCGCACGGCACGGCCGAAATCGCGGTTCTCGTAATGCACGGCAATGCTGTCGCCGGCGGCCACGAATTCGGCGAGCAGCGCTTCTTCGGCACAGTGCGCGGTGAGTGTGTTGCCGAATTTCTTGGCGATGAAGCCGGCGCAGCGGCTGGCGATGTTGACCACCTTGCCGACCAGGTCCGAGTTCACGCGCAGCTGAAAGTCCTCGAGGTTGAGGTCGATGTCCTCGACCGAGCCGGACAGTTTGGCGGCGAAGTAATAGCGCAGGTATTCCGGATTCAGGTGGGCCAGGTAGGTCTCGGCCTTGATGAAGGTGCCGCGCGACTTCGACATCTTCTGCCCGTTCACCGTGAGGAAGCCGTGCGCAAACACGGCGCTCGGCTTGCGGTAGCCGGCACCCTCCAGCATGGCCGGCCAGAACAGCGCGTGGAAATACACGATGTCCTTGCCGATGAAGTGGTAGAGCTCGACCGGGCTGCCCGCGCGCCAGGCTTCCTGCCAGTCGCGGCCGCTCTTTTCACAATAGTTGCGCCAGCTGGCGATGTAGCCGATGGGGGCGTCCACCCAGACATAGAAATACTTGCTTGGCGCGTCCGGAATCTCGAAGCCGAAATACGGCGCATCGCGCGAGATGTCCCAATCGTTGAGTCCGGCGTCGAACCATTCGCCGAGCTTGTTGGCCATCTCGCTTTGCAGGCGGCCGGATTTTTCGCGGTCCTGCAGGAAAGTGGCGAAGTCGGGCAGCTTGAAGAAATAGTGTTCGGACTCCTTCATCACCGGCGTGGCGCCGGAAATCGTGGAGTAAGGGTTCTTCAGCTCGGTGGGCGCATAGGTGGCACCGCAGACCTCGCAGGAGTCGCCGTACTGGTCCTTGGCGCCGCACTTGGGGCAGTCGCCCTTGATGAAGCGGTCGGCCAGGAACATCTGTTTTTCCGGGTCGAAGAGCTGGCGGATGGGGCGGGTGGCGATATGCCCGGCGGCGCGGTTCTTCAGGTAGATCTCCGCCGACAGTTCGCGGTTCTCCTCGGAGTGCGTGGAGTGGTAGTTGTCGAAGCGGATGTGGAAGCCGGCAAAGTCGCGCTCGTGTTCGGCCTTGACGGTGGCGATCTGCGCTTCCGGCGTCACGCCGTTCTGCTCGGCCTTGAGCATGATG
This sequence comes from Moraxellaceae bacterium, assembly GCA_036795935.1. GTDB lineage: Bacteria > Pseudomonadota > Gammaproteobacteria > Pseudomonadales > Moraxellaceae > UBA2031. The sequence continues at coordinate 23,383 of DAIRDY010000009.1, forward strand.
GCGGTGCCGTGCGCATCGTCGGCGCAGACGTAATGCACGTCATGGCCGCGCGATTTCTGGAAGCGTACCCAGATGTCGGTCTGGATGTATTCGACCAGATGGCCCAGATGGATGGGACCGTTGGCATAGGGCAGGGCGCTGGTGACTAGAAGGCGGCGTTGGCTCATGGGGAATCGCTGAAAGCTGGCAACGGAAAAGGCCGACACTATACCGGAAAACCGGGGTCGCCTTGATGCGTCGTACATGCCGGTGGCCGCGGGAACGGCTACGATATGCGCCCCCGTTCGCCCCTGCCGGAGCCCTGCCATGACTGATGCCGCCCGCCTCAAAGCTGCCCTTGGCCGTGTCTGCGATCCGCACCTCGCGCAGTCCCTGGCTGATCTTGGCTGGCTGGATGCGCTGACGCTCGAGGCCGGGGCGGCGCAACTGGTGCTGGCGCCCGGCTATGCCGGTGCCGTGCAGGAGCTGGCGCCGGCACTGGCGGCCGCGGCGGCGGCCGAGGGCGTGACGCTCACGGTCAGCGAACGGCCGGCCATCCCGCGCGCCACGCCGCAGGGCGGGCTGGCCGGGCTGGACCGGGTAAAGAACGTGATTGCCGTGGCCTCCGGCAAGGGCGGGGTCGGCAAGTCCACCACCGCCGCCAACCTGGCGCTGGCACTGGCCGCGCTGGGGGCGAAAGTCGGCGTGCTGGATGCCGACATCTACGGACCCAGCCAGCCGATGATGCTCGGCCTGCCGGCCGGCACCAAGCCGGGGGTGAAGGACCAGGCCTGGTTCCTGCCGGTGCCGGCCTTGGGCATCGAGGTCATGTCCATCGGCTTCCTGCTCGATTCGGACAGCACGCCGGTGGTCTGGCGCGGGCCCAAGGCCACCGGCGCGCTGCTGCAGTTGCTGACACAGACGCTGTGGAGCGACCTCGACTACCTCATCGTCGACATGCCGCCGGGTACTGGCGACATCGCGCTGACGCTGGCGCAGAAAGTGCCGGTGGCCGGTGCCGTCATCGTCACCACGCCGCAGGACATCGCGCTGCTGGATGCGAAGAAGGGCATCGAGATGTTCCGCAAGGTGGGCATTCCGGTGCTGGGCGTGGTCGAGAACATGGCGCTGCACGTCTGCTCGAACTGCGGTCATGCCGAGGCCGTGTTCGGCGAGGGGGGCGGCGAGCGCATCGCCCGCGATTACGACACCGTGCTGCTGGGGCAGCTGCCGCTGGAGCGGCAGATCCGCGAGCAGGCCGACAGCGGTCGCCCGACGGTGGCGGCCGCGCCGGAAAGCAGTGCTGCCGCCCACTACCTAGCCATTGCCCGTCGCACCGGCGCCGCCGTGGCTACACTGGCGCGCACCGACCCGAAGCGCATCAGCATCGTCTTTGAATAAGCGGCGGGCGGGGCTTCCCGTGCCGCCCGCGGCCGGTATGATAGCGGCCACTTTTCCTGCCACCGGCCGACCGGGAGTCGCGCATGAGCATCAAGTCTGACAAGTGGATACGGCGCATGGCCGAGCAGCACGGCATGATCGAGCCCTTCGAGCCGCGCCAGGTGCGCGAGGCCGGCGGCCAGAAGATCATTTCCTATGGCGTGTCCAGCTACGGCTATGACGTGCGCTGCTCCAACGAGTTCAAGGTCTTCACCAACGTCTACTCGGCGACGGTCGATCCCAAGGCTTTCGACGAGAAGAGCTTCGTCGACATCCACGCCGACGTCTGCATCATCCCGCCCAATTCCTTTGCGCTGGCGCGCACCGTGGAATATTTCCGCATTCCGCGCAGCGTGCTCACGGTCTGCCTAGGCAAGTCGACGTATGCGCGCTGCGGCATCATCGTCAACGTGACGCCGCTGGAGCCGGAATGGGAAGGTCATGTCACGCTGGAGTTCTCCAACACCACCAATCTGCCGGCCAAGATTTACGCCAACGAGGGCGTGGCGCAGATGCTGTTCTTCGAAAGCGACGAAGTCTGCGAGACTTCGTACAAGGATCGCGGCGGCAAGTACCAGGGCCAGACCGGGGTCACGCTGCCCAAGACCTGAGTCCCGGCCGGGGCGCTGCCAGGGTAATCCCCCCATTTTTCACTGTCGCCAGAAGTAGAGGCTAAGCGGCAAGCGCC